>JAGCZI010000168.1 GCA_017960085.1 Bacteroidales bacterium | reverse complement strand
CCGCCTCACCCTGGCCCGCGAGCTGTGGACAGCTCTGTCTGCCGACGACGCCCGCTCTTTCTTCGGCGCCGTCATTGCCCGCTGTCAAGCCGTCTGCGAAACCGCCTACCCGCCCTCAGCAGGCACCCTCACCATCCTCCTGATGGATGAGCAGGGGAATTTCATCGGCTGAGTTAGTCTTTCTGTAGTTCGATGCGGATGATTCCTCCGAAAGGGGGGAGGCTTGCGAAGGCGTCCTCCGGTTTTACGTGGCCGGCGTAGATGAGGGCTGAGATAAGCACTCCGCCGTGGGCGAAGACTGCCACACGTGAGTAGGGCTTGCTGCGCAGTTCCTCGAGGAATTCGCTGACGCGCCTGTATTGCATCATGAATGATTCGCCTCCTGTGACGGGGACGTGGATGTGGTCGGCGTACCACTCCTGCAGGTGCGGGTCGTCTATCTCATCGAAGAGTTTCATCTCCCATTCTCCGAAGTTGATTTCCATGATGCGGTCGTCACGCTCCGCATCAGCATAGCCGCAGTATTCTGCCAGGCGCAGGCAGCGGGACAGCGGGCTGGTGTACGCGTAGTCCACCGGCCCGCAGTTCTCCAGTGCCACCTTCGTCGCCGCGGCTTCCTCTTCGAAGCTGCCTCTCAGCGGCACGTCGGTCTGCCCGTAGCAGGTACCGGCCGGCACGTCGACAGAGGTATGGCGAATGAGGATGACTTCCATCTGTTATTCCACGATTTTTCCGTCTACAGTAGAAATGCGGAGGGTCGAAGAATCTTCGTCGCGGCCCTGATGTACTTTGACGTTGCGGTAGATGTATGAGGCGATCTTGACGTTGGTGTCGCCGTCGATGAAATCCCAAGTGACGTCGTAGGTGCCTTCGGGCAATGCGATGCGGGCCTCTTCTCCCTTGCCGTAGGATGTGGTCAGGATCTCGGGCTCCCCGCTCTCGTAGTTAGCCCTTGTGAATGTGACGTGCGCCATTTCATAGTTCGATGCGTTGCGCAGCCGGATGAATCCCCAGGGGGTGCGGTAGGGGGCTTCGAGCAGCCAGGACTTCTCGGGTATGTTCACACGGTGGTTCTTGCGGTTGCTGTCGTATTCCACGGCGCCGCGCCAGTGATACCATGAGCCATAGGTCAGGTTGATGTTGGTCTTGAGCTTGAACGCTTTAGTGTCGTAGTCTTTCACAGCGGCTGAGGGGACGTGCCATATCCAGGCTGTATGCGCCGAGAATTCTGTGCGTACGGGTGCGGGGAAGTTCTGGTTGATCTTGCCCCAGTCGTCCCAGTCGTCGGTGAGCTTGACGTTCTCGGACCAGTAGTGGTATTTCACAGTCGGATTCGAAGAGTCGAGAGAGTAGTTGATCGTCTCGAGAGTATAGTTCGTCGAGCTGCTCCAGGTTCCTCCGAGCGAGAACGTGCCTTCTCCGTGAAGCTTCTGCGCCTGTCCGTATCCCCCGCTGATCGTGCCGGAGATCGAGATGGTCTTTCCGTTGGAGTAGGTCTTCGAACTGTTCTTGTTTTCAGGGATGGGACGGTCGTAGTAGGAGAGGCCGGGGATTGACGAGCCATCTGCGTTGACCAGGCTTGTCTCTACGTTCATCTCCGAGAACCAGAAGCCGTAGATGCGGTTGCGGCACCATCCGTGCTCTCCGACGTAGGGCCCCCACATACTCTGGTTGTGAGGAGTGACGTTGGCTACCACGGCGTAATAGTCGCCGGCCTTGTCGCCGTTGGCAGACTGCATATAGACGGGATGGATCCTGAATTCAACTGTGATCGAGCCGCTCTTGCACAGGTAGTCGGGTTCGCTCCCTGTGGCTTTGTCTATGTACTCGTTCAGCGTGAAGGGGTAGTTGAAACTCAGGTACTGGCCTTCATTCTCGATGCGCATCACCAGATTGTCATAGCTGTAGGAATCCGGCTGTTGCAGCGACCTTTCGCGTTCGACCATGTCTATCCATTCGATGAAGGGGTCCAGGCGGGTGTTGAAGTAGTTTTCGTTCTGCTCCGGTTCGTTGTCATAGTCGGTGGGTGAGACGCCTCCGTCTTCGCCGAGGTTTTTATTGATGCGGGACAGTTCCTTCCATTCGTCTTCGCTCATACTGGAAGTCATTTCTCCCTGATATGCGGGCACTTGCGGTTCGTCGTACAGCGTGTAGTATCTTTCAAACCTGCCTCCGGTGTAGCATCGGAGCAGGACCGGCAAGATGTCGCTGTCGTCGGATGAGGCCAGGCTGCCACGCACGGCAGTGACGATGAATGCTCCATTTGCTGCTTCTTCGGCGAAGGTGTCGCTGTCGGAAATGAAGTCTCCTGCGCTGACGAAGATGACTTTGGCGCCGGCTCTGTCGGCGGTGTTGGGGAAGCGTTTACGGATGACGTTCTGCAGGTCTGCAGGAAGTGTGGATATGTTGCCGATGAAGGTGGGCAGCTGGCAGGTCGTCCACTCTTTGTCTGTGTTCAGCGAGATGTTGTTGCCGTTGAGGTCGGGGTTTGCAAAGGGCTCAATATAGTCGGTGCAGGCGGTAGTGATGAGCACGGCTGCGCATAATACCAGACAGCGTGAAGCTGTTTTTGAAAACTGTGAGATTTGCATTGTCGTATCTATTCTTTGTTTAATTCGTCTATTTCTTCGAGGAGGTTGTAGAGGCCGTCCTGCGCCTCAAAGAACTGCTCCTTGAAGCGCGTGCTCCCGCACAATGTTATCACTTTATACCGGCCGGTCATGGTATTGAATCAAATACAGTCCTATAAAGTTAAAAAATATGTCAGAATTTGTATCTTTATAGTATTATTTGCCATCTAAATATGGCTGACGACCAATATTTGTTCCGTTTGATTTCCAACAACGTCCGTTTTGGCTACGGCCGCCGGGTCGTTGACGGTCACCCCGTACTCCTCGAAGGCTACAGTAGGTTACTGTGAGTATTCGTGCCCTAACCCGATTTTCGCATTGCGGTTGACCCCCTCTCAGAAGTACTTGTGGGGCACTATGATTAGAAATGCGGGACCTTTTGGCCTCGCATTTCAATACTACCCGCCTTGCAGATACCTGTAGGGCATCCTCATCTGCAATGCGAATTTCATCTTTTGAAACTTTTGTGTACCTTTATACTAATACTTCCTGACCTAACGATTCAAAAGAACCTACTGCACCTGCAGGCTGAGTTTGGCGGCGGGGAGGGTGGAGGCGACTGTGAGGTCTGCTTTGCCTTTCTTGCCGGCGCTGCGCAGTACTATGAGGGCGCGGCCTTTCCAGGTGGTGAAGTGGGGCGTAGTGGTGGGCTCGGTGTCCTTAAGGTCGGCGCTTGCGGCTGCCAGTACCTTGCCGCTGCCTGATATGCTTGCGTTGCAGGTTATGGCGGCGTCGGGGCAGACGTTGCCGTCCTTGTCAACCACTTCCACTGTTACGAAGATGAGGTCCTGACCGTCAGCGGCCATGATGCGCTTGTCGGGTGTCAGACGGAGCTTCGCGGGGGCTCCGGCGGTCTTCAGCTCAACACTTTGGCGGTTTGTCTTTGCACGCAGGGTTCCGGCCCTGTAAGGCACTGTGAACACGGCTTTGTACTCCGTATCCTCGCTGACTTCCTTCGTCCCGATCAGCTCCTGACCAAGGTAGAGGCTCACCTCTTTCGACTTGGTGTAGACTTCCACTTCCACAGGTTTGCCTTCCCAGCCCGGCCATGTCCATGACTCCCAGGTGGGCCATACGCTCCATGCGGTCTGCTTGATCTCGCCGCGGTATCCGTCAGGCTCCTTTACGGCCATGTACAGGGCTTCGCGGTTGTTCCAGAGCATGTCGCGGTAATGGCTGATGGGCTTGCGCCAGCCGGTCATGTCGACGTCTCCGCAGTATGCTCCATGCCACTCGGGTATGCCTCCTTCAATATAGTGTTCGCCAGCGGTCTCGCCGGTATAGTAGTAGCGGCCGATGCCGGACTCTCCCAGATAATCAAGGCCGGTCCAGACGATATCGCCGAGGATGTAAGGGTAACCCGTGGCGACCTTCCAGTTGCGGAAGGCCTGGCGAGGGTAGCTCTCGGTCTGCCACATGATCCTCTGCGGGTCGCGCTCGTGGTCGGTGGCGTGCTTGAAAATCATATAGTTGTAGCCGACGATGTCGAGAACTTCTGCGTGCGGGTCGAAGTACTCCCAGATCTCGCCCCATGAGCAGAGGGCCTCAGTGACAGGGCGGCTGTCATCCACTTCAAGCACAGCTTTCTTCAGCCGCCTGGCGGTCGCAACCACCTGCAGCTCGTTGCGCTCGATTACTTCGTTTCCGAGGCTCCATGCTATTACTGAAGGGCTGTTGCGGTCGCGCAGCACCATTGCCTGGATGTCCTCACGGCCGCAGGAGTCGATGAGGGTGGAGTAGTCGAAGGGATTCTTGGCAGTGCGCCAGCCGTCGAAGGCCTCGTCGATCACCAATACGCCCAGCGAGTCGCAAGCTTCGATGAGCGCTCTTGACGGCGGGTTGTGGCTGGTGCGGATGAGGTTGAAGCCGGCGTCCTTCATCAGCTGTACCTTGCGGACTTCGGCAGCATCGAAGGCCATCGCGCCCAGTATGCCGTCGTCGCTGTGGATGCAGGCTCCGTTGATGTCGATATGCTGACCGTTGAGGAAGAAGCCTTTTTCAGCATCGAAGGCTATCGAGCGGATGCCGAATTTGAAGTCATATCTGTTGAAATAATATTTGGAATCGTCTTTCAGTTCTACATAGCTGTAGTAGAGGTGAGGGCTTTCGAGCGACCAGAGTTTCGGCCTGTCGATGTAGAAGATGGCTTCCACAGTCTTGGTTTCTCCCGGCTCCAGGTTTTCCTTGCGCTCCAGGCCAGCCACTATGACTGTGGCGCTCTTGGCAACCTTCGCTTCGTTCTGAACTGTGACGAGTACTTTCACCATCGCCTGGTCCATCGAGGCTTCGGGGGTGGTGACGTAGATGCCGTTATCTGCGACGTGCAGGGCCGGCATGGTCTGCAGCCAGACGTGGCGGTAGATGCCGGATCCTGAATACCAGCGGCAGTTGGGCTGTTCGCTGTTGTCGACGGTCACGCGCACTTCGTTTTCCTGGCCCTGTGGCCTGAGGTAGGGGGTGATGTCAATGGTGAAGGGGGTGTAGCCGTATGCGTGCTGTCCGGCTTTCTGCCCGTTGATGAAGATTTCAGCTTTCTGATAGACGCCTTCGAAGTGGAGCTTTACCAGCTCACCGGCAGGGGTCTTGAAGGTCTTGCGGTATTCGCCCTTGCCAGCCTGGTACCATCCTCCGCCGGTGCCGGTTGCTCCAACCTTGGGAGCGGGGGAGGTGTAGATGTCCCAGTCGTGGGGCAGGTCTACTGAAATTGATTGTCCGTTCTGGGTGAAGGTCCAGCCTTTGTCGAAGAGCTGGTTGGTGACTTGTGCCGTCGCGCTCATCGCCGCGCCGAGCATCACCGTCATGAGAATGGCTTTAAATGCTTTCATCAGTATTATAATGATCTTTACCGGATGCTTTTTTCAAGCGAATAAAGATACAAAAAAAAAGTCGTAGCTTTGTTAGGTAACGATGCTTAAGATATGAAAAGACTGCTTATTCTTACAGCGGGGATGATGCTCCTGCTGGCTGCCGGCTGTGCGGACCGCAATTCAGACAATCTTCCTGACTGGGCGCTGGGTGGCTTTGAGAGGCCGCAAGGCGTCGGCCCGGTGATCAGCCCTGACACGTCTGCACACTTCTTCTGTCCGATGCAACAGGCAAACGTCGGCTGGATGGAGAGCGACACTTTCAATCCGGGAGCAACAGTAATTGACGGCAAGATTGCAGTCGTTTTCCGGGCGGAGGACAATTCTGCAACTGGCATCGGAAAACGCACGTCCCGTCTTGGCCTGGCCTACACTACTGACGGCATCCACATGGACATCCAGCCTGAGCCTGTGCTTTTTCCTGCCGAGGACGAATGTAAGGACTATGACTGGCCGGGCGGCTGCGAGGATCCGCGCATTGCCGTGACTGAGGATGGATTATATGTGATGATGTATACTTCTTGGAACCGCAAGGTGCCGAGGCTGAGCGTAGCAACTTCCCGCGACCTGGTACACTGGACGAAGCACGGGCCGGCTTTCGCTGATGCCTGGGGCGGCCGCTTTGCTGACACTCAGAGCAAATCGGGGTCGATTGTGACTACTTTGAAGGACGGAAAGCAGGTGATTGCGAAAGTGGCAGGAAAGTATCTGATGTACTGGGGCGAGCACATGGTGAACATCGCTGAGTCGCAGGACCTGATCCACTGGACGCCGCAGGTTGACGCGGAGGGCAAACTGAAGGGCGTCCTCTTCCCGCGCGACGGTTTCTTCGACAGTGCGCTGACTGAGTGCGGCCCGCCGGCGCTGCTGACTGACCGTGGCATCCTGCTGCTCTACAACGGCAAGAACCGCAAGGACGAAAGGGGAGATGCCCGCTACCCCGCCGGCACCTATGCTGCCGGGCAGGTGCTTTTCGACGCAACCCAGCCCTACCGGGTCCTGGAGCGCCTCGACGAGCCTTTCTTTGTTCCGACCGCAGACTTTGAAAAGAGCGGCCAATACGTCGACGGCACCGTCTTCATCGAGGGCCTGACCTTCTACAAGAACCGCTGGTACCTCTACTACGGCTGCGCCGACTCCTTCGTCGGCGTCGCCATAAGCAAGAAGGTTAGAATCTAACTTGAACGGCAAGGCCTGCGCTCGGTCTCATTGAACCGGACTGAGATGGAACGAATGATACTGCAGGCGAGAATGCCAGTTCAATCGGTTTGTCTTTGCCAATGAGATCCTGGTAATACATATTCTTTACTTTCGCTATTCTGCTGGCGTCTATGCTTGACCAAATTGCAAGCCCAAGATCTACTCCAAGGGCGCTGAGCATTACTGCCATATTTGTCTTTCCTTTTTTTTCGTCAGTATAACCGATAAGGAAACCTTTGTCATTAGTTATTGCAATCTCTTTGATGGTAGATGCGGTCTCTGCAACAATAGACATCAGGATAACTTCTCCAGCTATGAAAGCAATGCCTCGTCCAACTTCGCCTGACAGGAGCTGGCCAACTCCGGGTACAAAGAATGATGCGCACTCGTACCAACCAGCGTTATACGGATCGGTTGCTTGCTTTTCATACTCTTTAAAGTTGTAACTACCCTTAAGATCTCTATAGTGGGTACTGTTTGCAGATTGTGCATTAGCCGTTGCAAATGCTGATAAAGAAATGAAAATGATGATGAATAAACGTTTCATGGTATTTGATTTTTATGATTATTATCCTTGTCGTTTGCTGATGCAAATATGAATACTGAATCTGCCCCTTCCAAATACCAGGGACAGACAGCTAAAATGCCGGACGAATAACTATGTGCCCGGACGAATTACAAGGGAAAAGGATAAGTCGCTATGCTATATACGACTTGAGTTTGGGGACAAAAGAGCGTGAGACGGGTACTGTGGCAAGCCCTCCGCCAAGCCCCAGGACATAGCCGTTTGAGTTTCCTTTGGCGGAAGTGATGTTATTCATATTTACCACAAATGAGCGATGGCACTGGAAGATGTTATGATAATTATCGAGTTCTTCCAGCAAGGTGGAAAGCGTGGTTTGAACTTCTTTTTGATTGAGCTTGCCTTCGTCAACATAGTAAACCACTACGTTGTTTTTCTGCGCCTCCGCATAGAGCAGATCGTTGAGGGGAAGTTGCACGTCATTTCCTCTGACCCGGTTATCGTGGATGGTTACTTGAATTCCTTCCTGCTCTTGAGTGGTTTTGTCCAGCAGAGAGTTCAACTGTCCACGCATATATCGCTGGTATGAAATTGTTGTGGACAGGACCGTAACGATGATGCCGATGAGTGCTGTCCAATAAAGGATTTCAAGGCATGACTTCAATTCTACAGGGAATTTGAAAAGGATGCAGGACAGTAGAAAATTGCAAAGCCCAATGATCAATATTTCTATGAAAAGGGTTAAGGCATGATGCCAGATTCTCCACGGTTTGGCTCGCTTCTGCAGGGGAACGACTATCAGCGAATCCATCGCTACGCTACATACGAAAGTGACCAATCCGAATGCCAGAGACATTATAAACTTGTTCCCCTCATACTCGCTGATACCAAACGGTTGCAGAAACAGCAAGATTAAAAACACAATGACAGCCGCCAGCAAACCTTCCTTTGCCGGATTGTCATTTAACTCAAACGGGTACTTTCTCTGAAGGATAGATGCCAAGCCTCTTTACTTTTCGCACTCCAAAGATACGATGTTTTCCCCGAAACTCATTTTCCTGTTGCGAAATTGCAGTGTCGCCATAAGCAAACGCATGCGGTAATTGAACTCGAACTGGTTAGTGACGCTAACCAGTTCGTCCTCATTGCAGATGTCGTGAACTCGTGAGTGACGCTCACGAGATGAAATCTCCGAAGACTTCTTGATAGTATTCTTCTACGGTATAAGTGGGGATTGTTGTGAATCCTTTGAATTTCTTATCGCGAGTTACGATGCAGTCGAATTCTTCTCCCATGGCGCAACTTAGCTGGACGGCATCTTCATAGTCGGGTATTGTGCTGCCGTTTGCTTTCTCGATGTCATAGCTCAAGACAGGATAAATCTGGATGATGTCGCAAAGAAATGACATCGCCTGGCGGAAAACCTTCAAAGGAACTTTACCGGCTTGTGTTATGACGTATGCGGCATCCACGATTGATTGAGTCGTAGCGGCAAGTTTGATGGCACCTTTCTGCGCAGCAGAGAGCAGCAAAAGAGCTTTTGCATGATCTTCTCTTTTTCTGTCGAATATATCAATGATTACGTTGGTGTCCAGGAATGTCATTTCGATAGAATGTATTGCGATTTGGGATCAAGCTTGTACATTTCCTCTGTTGTCCCTTCGAGCAACAAACCCAGTTCCAACAACTCCGGAGAGGGTTGATAATCCTTGGGATTCAATTTGGGCAAAGTGCTGGCAACTGCTTCGTCAAGCAGAGTGTTGATATAACCATTGACAGAACTGCGCTGTTTTTTTGCTGCTGCCTTGACTTTCTGGTATAGGCTCTCGTCCATCCGGACAATAGTCTGCCTCGTAACTGTTTGCATCTTGTCTTGAATTTTCGGCAAAGATATAAAATGTTATCATAATTTCAAAAATATGATAACAAATTGCTGGTACTCCAGTCCTTTGACGGCGATGCCGATATTGGGGAAGCGTTTGCGGATGACGTTCTGCAGGTCTGCAGGAAGTGTGGATATGTTGCCGATGAAGGTGGGCAGCTGGCAGGTCGTCCACTCTTTGTCTGTGTTCAGCGAAATGTTGTTGCCGTTGAGGTCGGGGTTTGCAAAGGGCTCAATATAGTCGGTGCAGGCGGTAGTGATGAGCACGGCTGCGCATAATACCAGACAGCGTGAAGCTGTTTTTGAAAACTGTGAGATTTGTATTGTCGTATCTGTTATTTGTTTAATTCGTCTATTTCTTCGAGGAGGTTGTAGAGGCTGTCCTGGCCGAGGATGCTGCGGTCTACTGCCTTGCTGATGGCGCCTCGTTCGTCGGCTTCGTAGTCGTCCTGCCAGTTGGTCGTGAGGTACTGCTCGAGGGTGCGGATATCGGCTTGCCTGGCTTCGAGGGCTGCAAGGCCGTCCTGCGCCTGCCGCAGGGCACGGCGCACTTCCTTCATCCTTGCGCTCTGCGCGGCGACACGCCTCTCTGCCTCGGACAGTTCCGCTGCGGAGCCGGGCTCTTCGAGGTACATCACTTCTTTGCCTGTCGCGCGTGCGTATTCTATCTCTGACCGGGTGCTGGAGCCGATATAGCCGCCGACATTGATGACGTAGATTGCATCGGCCATATCGATCTTGCGCTTGTGCATATCGTCGAGCATCTCTTTCGTCCCTTCTGTCCACACTTCGTCGTCGCCCGAGTGTCCGAAGAGGCCTACGCTGATCACGATGTTGCCGGCGAGCGTAAGCCGTTTCTGCGCCTCAAAGAACTGCTCCTTGAAGCGCGTGCTCCCGCACAAGGTAATCACTTTGTACTTTCCGGTCATATCACGTAGATAATAAAGGACAAGTTATAGGCTATGTTTATAGTGCCCATATGTTGAGAGAATTAAAACCTCAACAGTATTATCATATATTCGGTATATTAGTCTATGCTCTTTTGTAATTCTCCTGGAATACACATTACCGTCATAACCTTTAAGTACTTCAACATGCCCTGATCCAGTGCGAGGGTGTTCACGTATTTCTTCCAAAAGCTTTGACAGCTTGCTTATAGCCTGTGGAGCTCCTTTCTGAAGTTCCTTAAAGTCTTTTCTGGCTTCCTCTGAGAATGAAATAGTATACATAGATTAATCCTCGTTGAGCATTCTTCCGAGGAAATCATCAACAGTCTCCCCCTCTTTCATCTTGTATGCTTTGCCATTTTCGTAATCTTCAATGCCCTTGCGGATTTTTGCATCCAGAGTAGCACTGTCCATAAGCAAATCATCTTCTTTTACAGGCACAAGACGATAACTGCCGTAGGACCGAGATGTGATCACGACATCATTAGTTTGAGCCAAGTCAAAGTATTTCCGCTGATTAGCTCTGAATTCTCTACTGCTTACTACAACCATAGTTATACTTTTTGCGGCAAAAATACAACATTTTTATAAGTGTACCAAATTGGTACACATTTATTCTGTGAACTTCTTGCCGGCGCCCCAGGCTTTGCCTACTTCTTCGCCGATGACGCGGTAGGACATCGCTGCGGCGTCGAAGACTATGGGCTGGAGCTTGGCCAGATCGACCTTGCCGTCGGTGAGGATGCTCTCGGCGGCGCTCATATTTACTACTTCGCCCACGAGGATGCCGTCAGCCCAGCTGAGGACCTTGCATTCGAGAGTGAGTGGATATTCATTGATGATGGGAGCGTCCACATTGGGGCTCGGAGTGACGCTGAAGCCGACTTTTGCCACCTTGTCTGCCACCTTGTTGCCGCTCACGAGGCCGAAGTAGTCTGATTCAGCCACTGTACGGACATCTGCGAAGCTGACTGTGAAGGCTCCGGTGCTTTCGAGGTTCTTGGTGGTCTTGTGTTTTGACATACTTACGACGATCTGCTTGAAGTCGTACTGTCCTGCCCAGGCGGCCATCATCACGTCGGGAACGCGGTTTTCATCCCAGGTGGCGATCATTACGCAGGGCTGGGGAGTGGTCACAAGCGCGTGGTCCGGGCCGAAATTCTTGCGGCCGGCAACATCATTGAATGTATTGTCTGTTTTCATATCCGTTTGTATTTATTCGTTTTGTTCGTAGTAATAGGAGTAATCGATGCCCTTCATAAAAGTTTTGCAAGTGTCTGAACGCACTCTGTGTCGAGTGCATCGGATGCTCGCTGCTTGCCGTCAGGGGCGAGGAATTTGAACTGGTTAGTGACACTAACCAGTTGAACTCCATCTTTAGCCATCTTGCCCTTCAGGTATTTCCAGTAGTTACGGCATTTCTGATAGTCATCTTCATCATTGATGGCGCGCACTATGTCAATGGCCGAGAACCACCATTTTGAATGGGCTTCGTCCCACACAGCGCGAACCTGCCGGTCGCCCCAGAATCTTATCGATTTCTTCTGCGCCATCATCTATGCAAAGTAACAAAAACGCAGCAGTTTT
>JAGCZI010000167.1 GCA_017960085.1 Bacteroidales bacterium | reverse complement strand
GGCGTGGGCTCCGAGGAAGGTAGCCTTGACTACGGCCGGGACAGACTCCTTGATGCGTCTGATCACCCTGAGCATCTTCAGCTCGTCGGCAGTGCTGAGCCCGTATCCGCTCTTGATCTCGATGGCTCCGCTGCCGGCAGCCATCATTTCACGGATGCGGGCTATACTCTGCTCGAATAGTTCGTCTTCGCTCGTGTCGTGAAGCAGGTCTGCGGAATTCAGGATGCCGCCTCCGTTCGCTGCAATCTCGGCATAGCTCAGCCCGCGTATCTTGTCTTCGAACTCGCGCTCACGGCTGCCAGCCCATACGGCGTGGGTGTGGGAGTCGCAGAAAGCAGGGATGACCATCCTTCCGGCTGCATCGATGGTCTCATCCGCCCCGGCAGGCAAACCGTCGGCCATAGGGCCGAAACCAGCTATAGACTCACCGTCAATAAACAGCCAGGCGTCCTTGAGGCAGCCGACGCAGCTCATTGCGGCGCCTTCCTTGCGCAGATCGCTGCCAACGCCGGCCAGCAGCCCTATGTTCCTGACAAGAGTTTTCATCTGTTAAAAATACTTTTCGCTCTTGATGAACTGCACACTGCGGTGGATGAGAGGTGACAGGTAGGTGTCATTGTCCACGAAAGGCACCTCCTTTCGGTAATCGGCCAGCAGGGCCTCGAGCAGTTTGCTTGACTTCGCAGGACGACGGAATTCCATCGCCTGGGCGGCATTCATCAGCTCGATGGCGAGCACGGTCTCACAGTTGTCGACCACCCTCACGAGCTTCGTGGCAGAATTGGCACCCATACTGACGTGGTCTTCCTGACCTTGTGAAGAAGGGATGGAGTCTACCGATGCCGGCCAGCAGAGCATCTTGTTCTGGCTGACAATCGAGGCGGCGGTATACTGCGGAATCATAAAACCAGAATTCAGGCCGGGGTTGGCCACCAGGAACTTGGGCAACCCGCGGACGCCTGCAATGAGCTGGTATATGCGGCGCTCGGAGATATTTGACAACTCGGCCACAGCGATTGCCAGGGCATCCATCGGAATTGCGATCGGCTCGCCGTGGAAGTTGCCGGCAGATACGATCATATCTTCGTCGGGGAAGATGTTGGGATTGTCTGTGGTCGAATTGATCTCGTTCTCAATGACTGAACGCACGTATTTGATGTTGTCCTTGACCGCACCGTGGACCTGGGGGATACAGCGGAAGGAATAAGGATCCTGGACGTGTTCCTTGGGGCGGGAGATGAGTTCGCTTCCGCCGAGGATGCGCATAAAACGCTCTGCAGTGTCCAGCTGTCCCTCGTGGGTACGCAGCCTGTGGGTCAGCGGCAGGAAGGCTTCGATGCGGCCGTCGAAAGCATCCAGTGACAGCGCGCCGATCAGGTCAGCCCACTTGCTCAGACGGTAGCTCTTGAGGAGGCACCAGATTGCGTGTGCGCTCATAAACTGGGTGCCGTTGAGAAGGGCCAGGCCTTCCTTGCTTTTCAGCGAAACCGGTTCCCATCCTTTCTCTTTCCAGACCTCTGCAGCCGGCATTACTTTGCCGTTATACAGCACTTCGCCCATTCCGATGAGGGGCAGGCAGAGGTGGGCAAGCGGCACAAGGTCCCCCGATGCACCGAGCGAGCCCTGGGTGTAGACCACCGGCAGGATGTCTTCGTTGTACATATCAATCAGTCTCTGTACAGTTGCCAGCTGGGCGCCGGAATGGCCGTATGAGAGGTTCTGAACCTTTAGGAGCAGCATCAGTCTTACGATTTCAGGATTGACTGTCTCGCCGGTGCCGCAGGCGTGAGACATAACCAGATTGTGCTGCAACTGCCCGAGTTCGTTCTCGGGAATGCTCACGTTGTAGAGGCTGCCGAAGCCGGTAGTAATGCCGTATATGGGCCGGTCAACAGACTTGATTTTCTCGTCGAGGTATTCCCTGCAACGGATTATAGCATAGGTACATTCGTCTGAAAGCTCAAGCTTCAGACGCTTGTCCATTATCTCTTTTATCCTGTCCAGGGACAGGTGTTTGAAACTTATTTTATGTGTCATAGTGTTAAGGCGTCTTTTATAATGTTGTCGTCAGCAATGTTAGGCATAGTTATCTTAAGGCCGGGGGTACGGGCCATCTCGCGCTCGGCGCTGTTCATAGCGCCCTTGTTGCGGGCCCAGCTGCGGCGTGCTATTCCGTTGTTGACATCCCAGAACAGCATCTGAGTGATGTGGCGGGCGGAGGACTCGCTGCCGTCGATAACCATACCGAAGCCGCCGTTGATGACTTCGCCCCAGCCGACACCGCCGCCGTTGTGCACAGACACCCAGGTGGCGCCGCGGAAGGCATCACCGATAACGTTCTGGACTGCCATATCGGCTGTGAACCGGCTGCCGTCGTAGATGTTGGAAGTCTCGCGGAAAGGGGAGTCAGTGCCCGACACGTCGTGGTGGTCGCGGCCGAGGACTACGGGCCCCTTGAGCTTTCCGTCGCGGATTGCCTCGTTGAATGCGAGGGCTATCTTGGTGCGGCCTTCGCAGTCGGCGTAGAGGATGCGGGCCTGCGAACCTACAACAAGCTTGTTACGTCCGGCCTCGTCGATCCATTTGATGTTGTCGTGCATCTGTCCCTTGATCTCGTCCGGAGCGGTGCGGGATTCTTCCTCCAGCACTTCCATAGCCAGCTTGTCCGTGAGCGCCAGGTCATCGGGATCCTCGCTCATACATACCCAGCGGAACGGACCGAAGCCGTAGTCGAAATACATCGGGCCCATTATGTCCTGGACGTATGAAGGGTAGCGGAAACTGCCGTCTGCGTTCAGGACGTCGGCACCTGCCCTCGAGCATTCCAGCAGGAAGGCGTTGCCGTAGTCAAAGAAATACATCCCTTTGGCTGTAAGGCGGCTTATTGCAGCTGCGTGGCGTCGCAGCGAGGCGTGTACGGCCTCCTTGAACGCTTCGGGGTCTGAAGCCATCAGAGCCTTGCTCTGCTCGAAGCTGAGTCCTGCAGGATAATAGCCTCCTGCGTATGGATTGTGGAGTGAGGTCTGGTCCGAACCCAGATCCACGGCTATGCCTTCGTCAGCAAGCCGTTCCCAAAGGTCCACGACATTGCCCACATAGGCCAGAGACACTACCTGGCGGTCTGCAACAGCCTTGCGGATGCGCGGTATAAGTTCGTCCAGGTCGCTGTGGAGTTCGTCCACCCAGCCCTGGTCGTAGCGTTTCTGCGCTGCTGCGGGATTGATTTCGGCAGTAACGCTGACAACACCGGCGATATTGCCGGCCTTGGGCTGTGCGCCCGACATCCCGCCGAGTCCGGCAGTGACGAAGAGCATTCCGTGACGCTCTTCTTCAGTGCCTTTGAGGCCTCTTTTCCAGAGTTGCTTGCGGGCGGCGTTCATCACGGTGATGGTCGTGCCGTGAACTATGCCCTGCGGGCCGATGTACATCCAGGAGCCAGCGGTCATCTGTCCGTATTGAGACACGCCTATAGCGTTGAAGCGCTCCCAGTTGTCCTGAGATGAATAGTTCGGAATCACCATTCCGTTGGTAATGACAACCCTCGGAGCATCTTTGTGGCTTGGGAACAGGCCGAGCGGATGGCCGCTGTACATAACGAGGGTCTGCTCGTCAGTCATATTTGCCAGATACTGCATCACCAGCCTGTACTGGGCCCAATTTTGGAAAGCGGCGCCGTTGCCGCCGTAGACTATGAGCTCGTGGGGATGCTGCGCCACTCGTTCGTCAAGGTTGTTCTGTATCATCGCCATCATAGCTGCGGCCTGACGGCTTTTAGCGGGATACTCGTCGACGGGACGGGCGTAGATGCGGTAGGAGGGACGGTAGCGGTACATATAGATGCGGCCGTAGTCCTTCAGCTCGCGGGCGAATTCCGGAGCCAGCTGTGCGTGAAGCTGCGGAGGAAAATAGCGGAGTGCGTTGCGCAGCGCAAGTTCCTTTTCAGCTTCGGTAAGTATGTCTTTTCGTTTTGGAGCGTGATTTACTGTATTGTCGTAAGGCTTCTGCTCGGGCAGGCTGTCCTGGGGGATGCCAGCCAGAATTTCTTCCTGGAAAGATGCCATATTACAGTTTTGTTAGTGATAGGATTTCGGATTCGAGTATCTCGGCTTTGGCAATCATCGCCTTTCCTTCCTCGATCAGCTGTTCTGCCGCTGCCTTGTCTTCAAGGCCCTGGGCGTTGATCTTGACATTCAGGAAGGCGCCACGCACGGCGGCACGGGCTGCAAGAGCACCGACACCTGCATCAGAAGCCGAATTGGGATTGCCGTCCCTGGCCATAGCCTCAGCGATGGGAAATACCTTCATTGCCGTCTTCATTGTCTCGAGGGGCACCTGGGCTGCACGGAGAGTAGCAGCCTCGATAGCCTTGCTGCGGGCTTCCTTTTCTTCAGGAGTGCCTTTGGGCAGGCCCATAGCAGCCATAATGCCGTCGAATGAGCGGGTGTCTTCGTCCACCAGTTCCAGCATCCTGGAGAGCACTTTCTGGCCTTTGTCGGCCCACTGCGAGAATTCCTCCCAGCGGTCGTCCCAGCCACGCTTGCCAGCCGACAGGTTGGCTACCATAGTGCTCAGGGCGGCTCCGAAGGCTCCCATCACGGCGGCGACGCTGCCACCGCCGGGAGCGGGCGATTCAGATGCAGTCTCCTCGGCAAAGCCTTTGACGGTCATCCTCACAAGCCTTTCCCTGGCAGCCTCTTCTGCAGGGTCGGCAATCAGATATTCTATGACTTTCTCGTGAGGTTCGAAAGGCTTGAGGTCGGACAGGCCCATACTCCGCACAGCTATCTTGATGAGTTCGCTCTCACTGACTCCTACGCTGCGGTGCTGCTTCTCGAGGAAGTAGCGGCCGGCATCGATGAGAACCTGCTTCGGCACCAGGCCGACGATCTCAGTGCCTGTTACGCGCATTCCGCGGGCTTCGGCCTTGGCAGACACTTCGTCGAAGGCTTTGTGAAGGGGAGTGGCTTCGATGTCGGTGATGTTCATACTAACCTGCGCGACTCCGTATTCAGGGATGTACCAGCCGATGGCCTTGCAGCCTTTCAGCGTCCCGGGAATCCATACCTGTTCTCCGTTCTCGTCCTTGATGAGCGCTCCGGTCAGGGAGCCTCCTTCACGGGCTTTGCGCCCTTTCTCGCGTACGTCGAAGGCAACGCTCATCGCCTTGCGGACGGAAGTGGTGTTAAGATTGAAATTGACTGCGATCAGGAAGTTGCGTGCGCCCACGTTGCTGGCACCGCTTCGGGCGGTCGTCTCGTCGTATTTCTTAGGTCCGAAGTCGGGCCTGCGGTCGGGATCTGCCATCTTGTCGGGCAGAGCCTCATATTCGCCGGCACGGCAGACGGCAAGGTTGCGGCGCTCAGGCTTGAAAGCGGCGGCTTCGTAACAGTAGCAGGGGATACCCAGCTCCTTGTACATACGCTCGGCCAGTTTGCGGGCCAGTTCAGCGCACTCTTCGAGAGTTATGCCCTGAACGGGGACCAGGGGCAGCACGTCGGTCGCGCCTGAACGGGGATGCTCTCCGTGATGGAGCCGCATATCTATCAGCTCCTGCGCTTTCCTCGCGCCCTGGAACGCTGCTTCGCAGACAGCGTCAGGCTCGCCGATGAAGGTGACCACCGTTCTGTTAGTAGCTTCGCCCGGGTCGACGTTCAGCACGCTGACTGAGCGTCCGTCAGGGGTCTTTGTGTCAGCGATGGCCTTTACTATCGCATCAATGACGCCTTTGTCGCGGCCTTCGCTGAAATTCGGAACACATTCTATCAGTTGTTTCATAGTGTCTGGTTTTACTATCCACCAAATATAATAAAAAATACGCAGAGCTCATCTGCTGCCGGACAACAAAAAGCCATCCCTCGGGAAACGGGGATGGCCAGCTGTCTTTTTGCTGACTATGAGTCAGAAGTTAATCACACGTTACATCGATCTGGATACGACCTCTTCGAATTCGTTGCGGAGCATCTCACCGTCGAAGCAGATGAAAGAAGTCTCTTCGTTGTCGGTGTTGAGCATAATGAAGCTGCGGATGAAACTGTCGTCGCCGTTGGTGTACATCTGCATCCGCTCACCGCTGTCCTTGGCTTCCATAAGCAGCTCGTACTTTCCGCCGCGGATCAACCTGTCCACTTCACCGGTAAGCTGTGCGGCCGGACCGGAATTCGGAATGTTAAGGATATACATACCCTTGATGGAGCGGATCAGGTTAGAGATGTCGACATCATTCTCATCCTTCAAGTCGATGGAGAGCCTGCCGATCATCTTGAACATTGCCGGGCTGATGTAAACTGCCTCAACTCCATCCAAATCTGAATACTTCTCGTAGAGAGACTTGCCTGTCTGGGCAAATGCTGTCACAGATACTACTGCGAGAATAAATGATAACAGAATCTTTTTCATTTTATCTTGATTATTGTTTTTTCAAATTCATCCGCGATCATCTGACCGCTTTCATCGACGGCAGCTTTGCCCTGCTGCATTCCGGAACTGATCTGCTGCAATACCGACTGAACCTGAGCGTAGGCGAGGACGGGATCGTCGAAAGTATCTTTGGGTCCGCGGCTCTGAAGCGCCAGACCGATGCCCAGCATCACTATGAAGGTTGCAGCTATGCCGGAAATCCAGCCGATATAGACCTTGCGGGGTGACCTTCCTTTCGCCTCCTCGGCTATTTCCAGCTTGGCGATGACCTCCCTGGCCCCAGCCTTTCCTTCAGGAAGGCGGGCATCGTTCGCAACGGCCTCCAGCTCTTCAGCCGTTATCTTTTCTATATCTTCAATACGTTTCATATACAATTGTCCAATAGTTTCCTGAGTGACTTTCTCGCAGCGCTCAGCATTACGCGGAGGCTTCCTTCGGCCAGTCCCGTCGCCGACGCTATGTCTGCATATTCCATATCTTCAAAGACCCGCATCTGCAGCACCTTGCGCTGGTTGTCCGGCAGCCTTGCCATTGCTTTCTCGACGGCCTTGATGGTCTCCCGTGCCGCCAGAGTCGAGTCTTCGTCGCCCGTCCGGAATTCCGCCGACTTCAGCGATTCGCTTCTTGCAACATTTGCGTGACGCAGACGGTCGAGGCATATATTCTTCAGCATCGTCAGGCCGTAGGCCTTCGGCTGGCGTATCTCAGAGAGCTTGTCACGTGATATCCAAAGCCTGATATACAAGTCCTGCACTGCGTCAGCTGCATCTGCGGCATCCTCCAGTATGTAGAGGGCGACACGGTAGAAAGCGTCTTCAAGCGGGAGCCAGGTAGCCTTGAACTCAGCGGACCCCATAATCTTACTTTGTCGTAGATTCGACGAGATCAGCGAGGTCCTTGGAATCTATGCTTCCGAAAAAGCATATCAGTGCGCCTTCCTGCGGGACGAACATAATAATGTCGTTCACGCGCTCGCCATCATTGATGGTATTTCCGTAGATGGACATCTTCTGACCGTTGTCCTTGGCTTCCATCAGCAGCTCGCAGCCTCTGAGCGCATTCGACATCTTGGCGTTGAACTTGTCCTTGATGTGCCCGGGACAATCATCATAATCTACAACCAGCATACTCCTGATGCCTCGTACAGCCGGCATTTCCCTGTTGAGCCCGCTGAAGCTCTTTCCAAGTTTCATAGCCATACCGCCTATGGACACCATCTCTACGTTGGCTTCAGATACTACCTTTATCCCGGGAAGAGAGACTGACTCTCTGTCAGAACTGATCCCTGAAAGTCTGGCCTCAGCTCTCATATCGTTAACCATAGCCTGGATATCGCTCTTACCCGGAGTCCTTCGGGCCTGGCACACTGCCGTTACAGACAGCAATACAAACAACGTTACCAACAATCGTTTCATAAAAAATCGTTTTGATAATAAGACGGACAGCCGGAGGTTTTGTTAACGGCGGATTATCTTTTTTTATCAATCCATACCCAGAGACGGTACATCAGGAAGCCCCAGCTGAGGAAGAGGACGACGTAGACCCAGTAGGGGAGCTGTGCCTTATATGCGTCGTCGTGTATGACATTCTCGTAATCCGGAATGTCGGTGTAATAATATGCCCCGGCCCCGAAATCATACTTGTCCGAGAGGCCGAGGCCGTTAATCATTATATACAGGGCGCAAAGCACGGCCAGTGCCACCGCGAAGATGGTGAGAACCTTCAGCAACCTGCGCTTGTCCATCATTTGAATTCAGAAAGGACAGGAATGTCGAAAACAGCGCCGGACAGCAGGAACCATACTGCGAAGAGGGTGAGCGCTATGTTGAATACCTGGCCTATTATGTATAGCCACAACACCTTGCCTCCGTGCATCTGCTTTGCGATGGACTTGAAATTGGTGTCGAGACCGATGGATGTGAAAGCAAGCACGAACGCCCAGTTCTTGTACTGGTCCAGCACTCCGTTGATGGCCTTGACCTGGTCGCCGCCGAACGCGGGCTGGATAATGAATGAAGCGATGAGCGATGCAGCGAAGAATCCGATGATAAACTTGGGGAAGCGGGTCCAGATTTCGCTGGCGCCCACCTTGCGTTCAGAGCCTTTGTCAACCCTCGTGGCGAAGAAGATGGCAACGAAGAAGGCTATGAAGCCGATGAGTATGTTCTGGATGGACTTGACAAGCACTGCAGCCTGTTCGGCTTCGGCGCCGAGGGCATTGCCGGCCAGCACCACCGCTCCGGTGGAGTCAACGGTGCCTCCGATGAGCGCACCTCCCATCAACTGGCTCATTCCGGCAGCCTTGATGATCATAGGCTCGAACACCATCATCAGGATGGTGAAGATGATGGATATCGAAATGGCGATGGAAAGGTCATCCTTCTTAGCCTTTGCAGCCGCACCGGTGGCAATCGCAGCGGATGTACCGCAGACGCTTGTGGCGGCGGCAAGAGTTATCACCAGCGGCTTGTTGTCAATTTTGAACACCTTGGTGCCGAGCCACCACATAAATATAATTACGATGGGTGTGACTATCCAGGCGATGCCGAGGCCGTAGAGGCCGAACTTGGCGATGTTGGAGAACAGCACCGAGAAGCCCATTATCACAAGGCCGGTCTTGATGTAGTATTCGGTGCGGATGGCAGGTTTCAGCCACTCGGGGACGCCTACCGTATTGGAAATGAGAAGGCCGACGATCAGTGCCCAGAAAGCCCACTCAAGATAGCGGTTCAACGTGAATTCCGCGCTGATGAGGCGTACGAAGACAGCCAGCAGGAATAGGCAGATGAAAGCCGGTATGAACTTCTTGATGCTGCCGCCCTGCAGCTTGATGCCGACGGCGAAAAGCAGTCCCAGAACTGCCATAGTCAGCAGCAGCTTGCCCCAGAAAGCCCATTTGCCCAGTTGGGCCCATATCGTATGGTCACCGAAGTGCCAGGTCGAAAATTTGAGGGCCGCGAAGTCGAACCATCCGGTCAGGACAGCCACGCAGCCGATGAGGATGACGACAGCACCGATCCATACTGCCAGCCAGTCCTCGCTAAAAAGTTTCTTTGTTTTATCAGACATATAATGTTGACCTATTTCTTAGTATAGACGTCTTTGACGGCGTAGTAGCATTTCTTGGGCTGGTACTGGGCGTCGAAGAGGAGAGGGTAGTCGAGGCGGCCGCGGACGAAGTTGTTGAGCCAGCTGCTGCGGTCACTCAGGCACCAGAAGGTAACGGATGAGATCTTGTCGCGGTTGCGGTGCAGGGTGCGGAATATCATCGCATACTCCTCGGCCTGGGCATCTGCCATTTCGGCGGTGTACTGCACCGACTGTTTGATCTTCTGGCGCTCCTGGGCTCCCGGGCCGTGGTAGTTGTCGAAGCAGGTGAGGTCGAGCTCGGTGATCTGCACGTCGAGGCCTAGGGCCGAGAAGCGGTCGATGGCGTTCTGGATCTGCTCCTCAGAGACAGTATTGTCCCAGTGGGCCTGCATCCCGACTCCGTCGATAGGAACGCCTTTGTCAAGCATCTCCTTGAGCATCTTGCAGGCTCTCTCGAGCTTGGCCGGATCTACGAGATTGTAGTCATTATAAATAAGTTTGCATCCCTCAGGAGCATATTTCTTAGCAGTGCGGAAAGCCCATTCGATAAATTCGGGACCGCCGAATGCGTTGTACCAGGGTGAGCGCGTGCGGTAGATCGATTCGCCCTCCACGTCAGCCAGCGCCTCATTCACCACGTCCCACGCATAAATCACATCCTTGGGGTAATGCTCGAACACTGCCTTTATATATTTCTCGTGTTTTTCCATCACCTGTTCCTTGGTCAGAGGCTTGCCTTCGGCGTCGTTCATATAGCCTCTCGGAGTGGAGCCATGCCATACCAGAGTGTGGCCGCGCATCTTCATTCCATTCTCCTGAGCGAAGGCTACTATCTTGTCAGCCTGGCTGAAATCGAAGGATCCGTCAGGACGGATGATGCCTGCGGGTTTCATAGCATTTTCCGCAGTCATCGAGTTGAAATGCTTCTTGACCATTTCACCCTCAATACCTTGGAGAGTGTTGGGACCGACAGCTACGCCGATCTTGAAATCGTCTTTTATAAAATCTTTCAGTCCGGGAATATCATCCTTGTTGGAACAAGCAGCGAGCACAGCTGCGCAAAAAGCAAGAACAAACAGTCGTTTCATAGTATCAGTTTTTTATCGGAACTAAGATAGCCATTCTTTTCCACAACACGAAATATGACTTTTGATCGCAAAAGAAACGGCCGGGAAATTGTTCCCGGCCGTCACATTCAGATATAACGTGGATGTTAGAATACCAGCACGAAGAGACCGGCTGCGAGGAGCGCGCCGACAACCGGACCGCAGATAGGAATCCAGCTGTAAGCCCAGTCGCTTGAACCTTTGCCCTTGATGGGAAGGATTGCGTGGGCGATGCGGGGACCGAGGTCACGGGCAGGGTTGATGGCGTAACCGGTGGTACCGCCGAGAGACATACCGATAGCCATAATGAGCATAGTTACAGGGAATGCTCCGGAGCTACCGAGGTTGAAGTCGGCAGTGTTTCCCTCGGTGGCGAAGGCCATAATGATGAACACCAGCACGCAGGTGCCTACAACCTCGCAGATGAAATTGCGCCAGTAATTGCGGATGGCGGGAATGGTGCAGAAGCAGCCGAGCTTGGTGGCCTGGTCTTCAGTAGCGTCGAAGTGGTCCTTGTAGCATACCCAGACGAGTGCTGCACCGCAGATACCGCCCAGAATCTGAGCTACGATGTAGCCGAACACGTCAGACCAGGGGAAAGAACCGGCTGCCGCCAGACCCAGGGTCAGGGCAGGATTGAGGTGGGCGCCGCTGATAGGGCCGGAAACGAACACGCCGCACATCACGGCAAAACCCCAGGCCATCGTGATGACAACCCAGCCGCTGCCCTGGCCTTTAGTCTTGTTGAGACAGACATTGACAACGACGCTGTCACCCATCAGGATGAGAACCAGAGTTCCCAGAAATTCAAACAGATATTTTTCCATAATAGTATTTAGTTATTTTGATAATGTTCTTGAAACAGCGTCCTTCCAGCCTTTCTTGGCTTCGGTCTGGGGATCGGCAGTAGTGAAGCGGCGTTCGACAGCCCAGATTGACTTGATCTCGTCGATGCTCTTCCAGTAGCCTACGGCAAGACCGGCGAGGAATGCCGCACCAAGGCCGGTGGTTTCGGTGATCTGCGGACGGATCACGTCGCAGCCGAGGATGTCGCTCTGGAACTGCATCAGCAGGTTGTTGCGGGAAGCACCGCCGTCGACCTTGAGTTCGCACAGCTTCACACCGCTGTCGCTCTGCATTGCCTCCACGATATCCATAGTCTGGAAAGCGATGCCTTCAAGCGCTGCACGGGCGATGTGCGCTGCAGTGGAGCCGCGGGTGATGCCATAGACGCAACCTTTGGCATACTGGTCCCAGTAAGGGGCGCCGAGACCCGTCAGTGCCGGAACGAAATATACGCCGCCGTTGTCCGGAACAGATGCGGCAAGAGCCTCTACTTCGCCGCTTGACTTGATGATGCCCAGACCGTCGCGGAGCCATTGT
>JAGCZI010000166.1 GCA_017960085.1 Bacteroidales bacterium | reverse complement strand
TTGTCGATGACTTCCGGCAGTTCCTCTGGAAAATGAGTGACGAAAAGCAACGTTTTGCTCTCATCCGAGCAGAAACGCTCGATGACTGCCTTGGCTGTCGCACGGCAGCGGCGGTCCAGCCCCTGGAAAGGTTCATCCAGGATCAGCAGGTCAGGATCCTTGACAAAAGCACGGGCCAGAAGCACCAGACGCTGCTCGCCGCTCGACAATGTAGGGAATAACCTCGACGCCAGCTTTCCTGCGCCGAAAGCCTCCAGCAGCCTGCCGCTCGTAGCGAGGGCTTCTGCCTTGCCGCCGACTGCTCCCGCATATCCGTCTGCGAAACCGCCGGCCACCACTTCGACTGCCGGCAGGTTGTCGCTGAAGCCGCTGTGCATCTCGCTGGACAGATAGCCGATGTGCTTCTTGATGTCCCAGATGCTCTCCCCGCTGCCCCTGCGGACGTCGAAAAGGGTCATATCGAGAGAGTATGCCTTGGGATTGTCGGCGCACACAAGGCTGAGCAGAGTGCTCTTGCCGCTGCCGTTGGGACCTGTGACGTTCCAGGCTTCGCCCCGCTTCACAGTCCAGTCAAGCCCGCTGAAGACAGTCCTGTCCCCGTATGAAATTGAAACATTCCTCATAACGACGGCATTCTCGTAGAAGACTTGCCTGCGGCTGACGAAAGGCAGTCCGGGCACGACCAGGTCGCCTGAAGGGCAGGCCGGCTCCATCGACATAGCCTCGCTGCGGGTATACCTTGGGGAGCAGACACCGTCCTTGAGGAAATATACGTGAGTCACCAGCCGCGGCACCATCCCGATGTCGGTAAAAGTCATAATGAAACTGACGCCAAGCCGGTCAGCCACAAGCTCCATAAGGCTGCAGAGCAGCTCCCTCGTCTGGGGGTCCAACCCGATGAAAGGAGCTTCCAGCACCAGGACCTTCGGGGCGGAGAGCAGGGCTTTGGTCAGATGATACCTGCGCAGTTCACCCGAGGACAGCACCATCACAGTGCGGTCGAGCAGGGGACCCATACCGAGCAGGTCATAGAGCTCCTGCCGCCAGGCATCGCTCACGGCCGGCTCCTGCTCCAGCAGGCTTCTTACCGAAACGCCGTTCTCGCGCTCCTGGGCGTGCCAGCGCTGCTGGTAATAGTAAGGGAATTCCGTCGTGCCGTAGGCCCCGTTGAAACGGACTGTCTTCAGGGCTTTGTAGGTCTCGCCACCGAGATTGTGCCTCAGGGTTCCTTCCCTGAGATAGAAGCCGCCTGAAAGCATCGAGACAAGGGTGCTCTTGCCGCTGCCGTTGTCGCCGACAAGGGCTATGTGCTCGCCCTGAGACAACTCGAAATCGACAGGGGCGGCCAGCCTTCTGAAAGGATTGGAGATTACGGCGGAACGAAGGCAGATGAGGGGAGCCATAGCACTAAACGAAACGTCCGTCGCGCATTTCAAGGCAGCGGTCGCTCAGACGGGCAAGGTCGTGGTCGTGAGTGACGATTACGAACGTCACACCGTGGGTGTCGCGTATCTTGAAGAACAGGTTGTGCAGTTCTTCACGGGTCTTGCTATCCAGATTGCCCGAAGGCTCGTCGGCAAATATCACAGAGGGAGAATTGACCAGCGCACGGGCGACTGCCACACGCTGCTGTTCGCCTCCTGAGAGCTGGGAGGGCTTGTGGTCGAGCCTCTCTCCGAGCCCCAGCTCTTCGAGCAGGGCGGCGGCCTGGTCGGGATCCCTGCGGCCGGCGATCATAGCCGGGATCATTACGTTTTCCTTGGCGGTAAACTCCGGCAGCAGATGGTGGAACTGGAAGACGAAGCCTATCTTGCGGTTGCGGAACTCGGCCAGTTCTTTTTCAGACAGGCTGAATATGTCCTGACCGTCGATATAGACTTTTCCGGCGTCCGGCACGTAGAGGGAACCGAGAATCTGGAGCAGGGTGCTCTTCCCCGCACCGCTGGCTCCGACGATGCTGATGACCTCGCGGTCTTCGGCAGTGAAGTCGATGCCCTTGAGCACCTTCAGGGTGCCGAAACTCTTTTCTATGCCTGTTGCCTGGATCATACTGCGACAAAAATACTAAAAAAACGGATTAATAAGGGTCGACATCGACTACTATGTCTACCGGCGGTTTCATAAAAGTGCGAAGCTCTTCAACCAGGGCCGCCACACGCTTCTTCGCCGCCCTGGCCGAGGCATTCTTGGCCAGCTTGACCCAGAATACAGTAATGAAATATCCTTGTATCTTGTTGACTGCCGGGGTCATAGGGCCCATAAACTCTATGTCGGACATTCCGGACAGGCGGGACTTGATCTCACCTGCCATAGTGAACACGCGGCCTTCGTACCTGTCGCGCACAGTCAGGGAAACCAGACGGACGTATGGAGGGAAGGCGAAAGCGCTGCGCTGCGCGAGGAGGGTGTCACTGTCGTACCTGCCTGCCGCCGCATCTCTCAGCACAGGATAATCGCTCTGCCAGGTCTGGATGACGAAACTGCCGCCTGCGCCACGCCGGGCAGCACGTCCCTTGAGCTGGGAAAGCAGCTGGAGAGCTTTTTCGTCACAGCGGAAATCCTGCATACTGACGATGGTGTCGGCGTTGGTCACTGCGACCAGAGTCAGGTTGGCGAAATCGAAGCCCTTGGTAATCATCTGGGTGCCGACCATTATGTCGATGTCTCCGCTGCGGAAGCCCTCGAGGATTTTCTTCTCCTCCCTGGCAGATGCAGTCACGTCCGCATCGAAGCGGGCCACGACAGCATCCGGGAACAGCTGCTGCAGCTCTTCCTCGAGCTTCTCGGTGCCTGCGCCGCGCAGGGTCAGCCCTTCGCTGCCGCAATTGCCGCACACAGGCTCATAGGGAGTCTGATATCCGCAGTAATGGCAGCTCAGCATATTCTTGAATTTATGGTAGCTGAGGGCTACATTGCACGACGGACAGCGGGGCACCCAGCCGCACTGCGGGCATTGCACGTAGGAAGAATATGAACGGCGGGAGCGGAAAACCATTATCTGTTCCTTGCGGTCGAGGGCTGCGCGCATCATATTCACCAGCTTCATCGAGAATGAGCCTTTGACATCGCGGGCCTTCCAGGCCCGGTTCATATCGATGACTACGGTCTTGATGTCCGGCTCGCCATAGTACCTCTCCTTGAGCTCCACGAGACCGTATTTACCGGTGCGGGCATTGTAGATGGACTCCAGCGACGGAGTCGCGCTGCCGAGCAGGATGTCGGCGCGGTGGAACAGCCCGAACATCACGGCCAGGTCCCGGCCGTGGTAGCGGGGTGCCGGATCGGTCTGTTTATATGAGCCGTCGTGCTCTTCGTCGACCACCACCAGCCCGACGTCACGGTGTGGCAGAAGAAGGGCCGAGCGGGTACCGAGCATAATGTATGGCCTGTCGCCGGATACTATCTTGTCGTAGATATCTTTCCGGACCGCAGGCGTCTGCCTGGAGTGCCAGATCAGCAGCCTGTCGCCGAAGGCGGCGCCGAGGCGGTCTTCGAGCTGCCTGGACATAGCTATCTCCGGCACAAGGTAGAGCACTCCCCTGCCCTTTTGCAGAGTGGACCGTGCCAGCGCCATATATATCTCAGTTTTGCCGGCTGCAGTCACTGCGTCCAGCAGCACTGTTTTCATCCCGCCCGCGAAATAATCGGCAATGGCATCGAGAGCTTCCTGCTGGGCTGCAGAGAGGACTGCCTCAGGACAGCTTTCATACTTCGGGAGTTTCTTGCGCAGGCTGCGTTTCTTCTCTACCTGTTTGAAGAACTGGGCCGGGCAGGCGCTTTTGAAGACCTCCCCGAGCGTACACAGGTAGTAATCAGCTATGTTCTTCCAGAAATCCATCTGGGCGGCGCTTATCACAGGCAGTTCCGACTTCAATTCGTCTATTTCGTGAACCGCGGCCGGGTCCAGACCGGCCGGCAGAGGGCCCTTGCGGCTCACCACAGCCAGATAGCGGCGTCCGTGGAAGGTCACTGCCACCCAGCTGCCGACGCCGACAGCATCCTGAAGCTGAACAGGCAGGAAATAGCTGACCTCCCCGGAGAGCCGGAGCGGCAGAATCACATCTACGCAAATTCTGTCAGAGCTCATCAGAGATAGTTTATGATATTACGTCTGAGTATGCCTATGTTGTCATTCACTTTCTGGCGTATGGCCTGCTTGTTGACCTTGCCGACACCGGCCATAGGTATTTCATCCAGCGCCACGTAGAAATCAGGGCGTTTGTTCTTTCCCAGCCTTTGCCTGAGATATGCTGTCAGGGCCTTCAGGTCGGTCTTTTCCGCCCGGCTGCGCGTCAGCACGGCCACTACTTTCTCGCCGAAGACGTCGTCCCTGAGCCCGACGACCTGTGATCCTTCTGTGCCGTCGAAGCTGTCAATCACCAGTTCGACGTGCTTGGGAGATATGTTCTCGCCGCCCCGGATGATCATATCCTTGCAGCGGTCTACGATCCAGTACAAGCCTTTGTCGTTGCATTTGGCCACGTCGCCGGTGTGGAACCAGCCCTCATCGTCGTATGAGGCTGCAGTCACCTCAGCGTCGAGATAGCCCAGCATCATATTTTTGCCCCGCAGGCAGAGTTCACCCTGGATCATCCCGTCTTCGGACAGTCCGTATCCGGGAGCGATGCGGGCTTCCATATCGGCTACAGGCCAGCCTGCCGAATTGCCTCTCTCGGAAGCAGGAGCGTCAAAGCCCTGCCCGAGAGCCCAGCTGGCACATTCTGTCATACCGAAGCCGCACATCACGTGTTCTGCCCCGAAGGCCCGGCCCATATCCTCCACCAGTTCCACGGAAGTGTAGGATCCGCCGACTACGGCCCTTCTCACGCTGGAAAGGTCGTAGCGTGAAATCAGCTCCGACGAGAAAAGCACCTGATACATCGTAGGCACCATATTGAGCACTGTGCAGCGATATTCGTCAATCAGCCTCAGGGTCGCTCTGGCATTATAGGTGCGGCTCACCACAAGGTCCGCCCCTGCCATAAAGAACGAGCAGCAGATGAGCACGCAGCCGTAGATATGGCTGATAGGAAGGTTCAGCAGCATCACGTCACGGGATTCGAGAGATATCGTCCGCATAAAGTCAAGTGCGGAGTGAAGCAAGTTTGCCGGGCCGTGCATCACGCCTTTCGGATCGGCCGTGGTGCCGGAAGTGAACATTATCATCAGCAGGTCGTTGCTGACGGAAGCAGTCACGGGAGCGCCTTTGTACTTGCTGACAAAATATCCAGCTTCCTCGAGGGTGACTATGGCCGGAACGCTGTGCATCAGTCTGTCAGAGACTGGATTGTCCATCAGGTGGAAAAGGAGCTTCACTCCGGCCGTCCTGACTATGTACAGCACTTCGTCTTCGACGGACTTCGCACTCACCGGCACGACGACCGCGCCCAGCTTGATGATGGCGAAGAAGCATTTCATCCAGTACGAGGTGTTCTGGCCGAAAAGCGCCACACGGTCGCCGCGGCCGATACCGCAGCCGGCCATTGCGCTGGCCAGGTCGTCAACTCCTTCCAGGAATTCCGCATAGGAGAAGCGCCTTCCCTCATCCGGGAAGTGGATCGCAGAATCCGTGTAACGGAGCGAAGCGGCCTTGAACAAGTCGTAGAACGATTCCATCAAGCCTCCTTATGATTTCCACTTGATGCGGGCATTGACGAAATTGACGCCTGCAGCTGAATTGACTGAGAAAAGGGTCACGTCTTCAGCCGTGTCTTCATAGCGCACTTCGATGTCCTCGCCGTAGACAGCTTCCTTGGCGTAGACGATCTCGAAGCGTTCCGCCACCCTGTCATAGACTTTTTCGATGGGGTAAGAATCCATAATCCACTGCACGTACTGCATACTGTTGGTATGCCCGTTATAATCGATGTCGCTGTATACGACCTTATGCCTGTACACGTCGGGGCCGGCAGCTTGCGGCAACTTGCCCGGCAGCTCGGCGGAGACCTTCTCGCCTGTGGCGTAATCCGCTATGTTGGTGTCCCTGATGACATTGACGGGCCTGCGGGTCTTAAGGTCTATTATCGCCCATTCTGTAGAGGCAGTGCAGATAATCTCTCCGGCAGCGTTGCGCATTATGAAATTTCTCGTCGTGAGCAGCCTGTTCACGCCTTCGACCCAGGTCTCGATGGTTATTCTGTCCTGTTCTACGGGAAGCGACTTGATGTCGGCCGCGAACTTTAGCAGGACCCAGGAGATTCCCTCACCGCCGATCAGATTGAGAGTGCCGAAGCCGTGTCTGTCGGCATCCTTGCCCGAAACCGTCAGAAAGGCGCGTTCCAGCGCCATCATCCGCAGATGCATCCTTCCGTCTACATCGTGGGGCAGTATTACATACTCATATTTATTTCTTTCCATCGTTTTGCAGTATTTGGAAGGCTAAAGGTAGCTGAAAAATCACATTATTTGATTAAATTGGCGCAAATTATCGACAATATGAAAAGGACCTTTATTGCTATTGCATTTGTGGCCGCCGTCCTGACATCTTCCGGCTGCGGAAACAAAGCTCAAACTTCATCAGAAATGGAAAATCCAGTAATTGAAAACATTATGGCCCGCCGATCGGTCCGTTACTATACCGACCAGGCAGTGCCCCGTGAAGTGCTCCAGAAGATTGCAGAGTGCGGCGTGAATGCGCCCAACGCAATGAACAGCCAGAATTGGGAGGTACGCATCATCGACGATCCCGAATGGTTCAACGGAGCCACCGAAGCTATGGGGGATAATATGATGCACGGCGGAGACGCCAGCGACCCCAAGTTCCGCAATGCCTTCCGCAACGCTACGGCAGCTATCGCCGTCGCTTGTCCTGACGACCCTTCAGGAATGGCCTTCGTCAACATCGGCCTGCTTGGCGAGAATGTCTGCCTGGCCGCCCTGTCATACGGTCTCGGATCGGTAATAATGGCAGGTCCGGTAATGTCGCTCTACAACACTCCCGCCGCCAAGCCGTTCATTGACCGCCTGGGCTTCAGCGAAGGCTACAAGATGCGCATAATCATCGGCCTCGGCTATCCCGACGAGTCGCCGGCCGCACGTCCCCGCGACCTGGGCAAAATCAAGTTCGTAGATTAGGGAATGACTTCCGGGAAAAGGATACTTGTCGCCCTCGTACCGCTTGCAGTGCTTATGGCGGTCCTGGCGCTGGACATCGCCATCTTCGGGGCGGACTCCATACTCGGAGCCTCCCAGGTGGCGTTGCTGCTGGCTGCCGGAGTGTGCATCTGGCTCTCTATGTGGCTGTACAAGATCCCTTGGAAAGACATTGAGAGGGACATCGTCACCAACGTAAGCGACGTCACCCCTGCCATCCTGATTCTTTTCCTTATCGGTGCCATCTCCGGCACCTGGACGATGAGCGGGGTGGTCCCCACCTTCATCTGCTACGGCATCCGGATAATCAGTCCGAAAGTATTCCTTCTCACCGCCTGCGTGCTGTGCGCCGTCGTGTCCATAATAACCGGCTCGTCCTGGACGACGATAGCGACCGTAGGCGTCGCCCTGATCGGCATAGGCCACGCGGAAGGATTCAGCGACGCAATCACCGCCGGTGCTATCATATCCGGAGCCTACTTCGGCGACAAGATCTCTCCGCTGTCGGACACCACCGTGATGGCATCGTCCATCAACAAAGTGGGGCTGTTCGACCA
>JAGCZI010000165.1 GCA_017960085.1 Bacteroidales bacterium | reverse complement strand
CGCTCTTCTCAACGATCCATTTCTTCATCGTCGCGTTCAGCGTGCCTGCACCCAGGCTGCCGCCAACCACGAATATGGTCTTCTTCGCCGGGTCGAGGCCGTAGAATCCATAGCCCTCGGCCTTCTGCTCTGCCGTGGCGGGGGCGATGTCCTGTCTTATCGGGTTTCCGGTGAAGACTATCTTGTCGGCAGGGAAGAACTTTTCCATATTGTCATAGGCCACGCAGATCTTGCCTACCCGCTTGCCCAGGATCTTGTTTGTCAGGCCGGCGTATGAGTTCTGCTCCTGTATCAGGCAGGGAATCTTCTTCCTTGAGGCGGACCAGAGCACCGGTGCGCTGGCATATCCGCCGACGCCGACAACCACGTCGGGCTTGAAGCCGTCGATGATGTCACCTGCCTTGCGGATGCTCTTCGCCACCTTGAACGGCAGGGTCAGGTTGTCTAAAGATATGGTGCGCTGCAGTCCGGCCACCGGAAGTCCCACTATCTCATATCCGGCTGCGGGCACGCGTTCCATCTCCATCCTGCCCAATGCCCCTACGAACAGTATTTCGCAGCCGGGCTCAATGCGCCGCAGTGCGTCTGCAATCGAGACGGCAGGGAATATATGGCCCCCTGTCCCTCCGCCGCTGATAATTATCCTGCTCATAATATCTTAGTTTCTTCGTTCGTTTTATTTAAGTTGCCGTCAGGGCTGCCTGCTCCCTCGCGGTCTTCATCGACCAGCTCTACCCGTTTCTGCTCCTCAATCTGCTTGTCGATGGTGCGGCTCACCGACAGTATCATTCCCACGGCTCCCGAGAGCACCAGATAGGCCGTTCCGCCGTGGCTGATCAGGGGCAGGGTATGCCCGGTAATCGGGATGAGACGCACGTTGACGAGTATGTGCAGGAAGGCCTGCGTCGTTATGAGGAAGGCGAGTCCCAGCACCAGGGCCTGGGAGAATGGTGCGGTACATTTGCGCGCAATGGAAATGCAGCGGAAGAGGAACACCAGGTACAGCGCTATGACGAATATCCCTCCCAGCAAGCCGTATTCTTCGACTATTATTGAGAATATGAAGTCGGAGAAAGCCATCGACAGGGTGAAGCGCTGGGTGCTGTGTCCGGCTCCCTTGCCGAATATGCCTCCTTCAGCGATAGCGATCTTGGCGTTCTCGCTCTGACGGTTCTCGTTGTCTATCTTGGCCAGCTGCGCCGGCGTCAGTTTAGTGAGGTCGAGGGTGCTGTCGCTCTCGCTGCCGGCGAAACTCTTGATTCGGTTCTCTACAGTCGCCAGACGGTTGAATACGCCGACATCGTTGGCTTTCTCGCCGAAGATGCCGAGCGAGAGGTGGTACAGCCCGAACAACAGTCCGACCAGGGCCACCGCCCCTCCGACGGTGAGCAGCAGATGGGTGCCCTTGATCTCCATAAAGAACATTATCATAAAGCATACGACAGCAATCAGCAGAGCTGACGAGAAGCTGTTGGGGACGATTAGTACGCAGACCAGCAATATCCACATCAGCAGCTTCAGGAAATAATCCTTGAAGCGGTACATATTGTCGGCGTATTTCTCTATGACCCAGGCGACGAACAGCACGGTTCCAACCTTCACGAATTCGAACACCTGGAGAGTGCGCCCGGCAATCTTGAGTCCCCTGACAGCTCCGTTGGTCTCAGCCCTGAGCCCGGGGACAAACAGCATCAGCAGCATCAGCAGCGAGATGCCGAACGCTATCGGGGCCAGTTTCCTGTACACCCCTATATTGAGGAAATAGCATAGCAGAAGAGCCGCGCAGCCCATCGCGATAGACTGGAGCTGCTCAAAGAGGACATTGGTCTTCTCTATGCCCGAGCTGCCGCCGCGGGCAAGGAAGGAGCCGGATGAAAACACTGCGATCAGTGAAATCATCCATAGCAGAATCACTATGAACCAGATGATCTTGTCCCCTTTGATGAAGTTCTTCATATATGGCGCTAAAGTTTTCTTACTGCATCCTTGAACTGGCGGCCGCGGTCTTCATAGCTCTTGAACAGGTCGAAGCTTGCGCAGCAGGGTGAGAGCAGCACCGTGTCGCCCGGCTTGGCGAGCTTTGAAGCAGCGCGTACTGCTTCCTCGGCAGACATAGTGTCGACCATCACGTCCACCTTGTCTTCGAAGCACTCGTGGATCTTGCGGTTGTCGACGCCCAGGCAGACTATAGCGCGGACCTTCTTGATGACGAGGTCGTAGATGGCGGAGTAGTCGTTGCCCTTGTCTTTGCCGCCGAGGATCAGGACCACCGGAGTCTTCATACTCTCAAGGGCATACCAGGTGGAATTGACGTTGGTGGCCTTGGAGTCGTTGATGTACATCACGTCCTTTATCGACAGCACCCTCTCGAGCCTGTGCTCGACTCCGGTGAAGGAACTCAGGGCTTCGCGTATCACCTTGTTGCTGACGTTCATTATCTTACCGGCGAGGGCGGCGGCCATTGAATTGTAGACGTTGTGGCGGCCTTCTATCTGCAGGTCGTTGATGTCCATCTCGTAGGAGCTGTCCCCGTAGTGGACCACCATTATGTTGTCGTTGAGGAAAGCACCCTCCTCCACTTCTCCGTTCTGGGTGATAGGCAGCTGTTTGGCCTTCACCACGATCTTCTGCAGAGCGCCTACGGTCACTTCGTCGTCTGAGCAGAAGATAAAGCAGTCGTCTGCCTGCATATTCCGGGTGATGCGGAACTTGGCGTTGATGTAGTTCTGCATATCGTGGCCGTAGCGGTCCAGGTGGTCGGGAGTGATGTTGAGCAGCACTGCGATGTCGGCCTTGAAGTCGTACATACCGTCCAGCTGGAAGCTGCTTATCTCAAGCACGTAGATGTCGTGGTGTTCGGTAGCGACCTGCAGGGCGTAGCTCTTGCCGATGTTGCCGCCAAGCCCGGCATCCATACCGGCTCTCTGCAGCAGGTAGTAGATAAGCGTCGTGGTAGTGGTCTTGCCGTTGCTGCCGGTGATGCATATTTTCTTGGAGTTGTCGTACCTGCCGGCGAATTCGATTTCAGAGATTACTTCTATCCCTCTTGCATAAGCTTCTTTCACCAGCGGAGCGGTCTCGGGGATTCCCGGGCTCTTGATGATGCACGAAGCGTTCAAAATCTTCTCGGGAGTGTGTCCGCCTTCCTCGTATTCGATTCCGTACTGGTCCAGCATACTCTTGTGGGTCTCCCCGATGCGGGCCATATCAGAAAGGAACACTTCGAATCCTTTGACTTTTGCAAGAACTGCGGCTCCTGTGCCGCTTTCGCCTCCACCTAAAACTACGATTCTTTCCATATCGTCTACCTGATTTTAAGGGTGATTATTGTGAGAACTGCCAGCATTATTGAAACGATGTAGAAACGCATCACGATTTTGGCCTCGGGATGTGCTATTTCGGGTTTCTTTATGGCAGCTGCGATGTTTTCTTTCTGGAAGTGATGGTGCAGGGGGGCCATCTTGAATATCCTGCGCCCTTCACCGTATTTTTTCTTCGTGTATTTGAAGTAATATCTCTGGATGATGACCGAAAGACTCTCGACCACGAAGATGCCGCAAAGTATCGGGAGCAGCAGTTCCTTGCGGATGAGCACTGCACACACGCCGACGATGCCGCCGAGGGTGAGGCTTCCCGTGTCGCCCATAAATATCTGGGCAGGGTAGGAGTTGTACCACAGGAATCCGAGCAGGGCTCCGACCAGCGTCATCATAAACACTGCTATGTCGCCGCTCTTCTCTATGAACATTATGTTGAAGTAGTCGGCATAACCGACGTGGCCGGAGACGTAGGCAAGTATTCCCAGCGTCGCCCCGACTATCGCCGTGACGCCCGTTGCCAACCCGTCCATACCGTCGGTGAGGTTGGCTCCGTTGGAGCAGCCGGTGATGATGAATATGATGACCAGGATGTATATGATCTTGGAGAATATGTCGCCGGCCTTGCCCTTGAAGGGGCTCAGCCAGGCATAGTTGAACTCATTGTCCTTGACGAAGGGGATGGTGGTCATTATGGCGTTGGACTCGAAAGTATCTGGGCTGACAGCCGGCGCGGACACAGTCTGGACAGTCTCGTCAGCACTCTTGACGGCGTTGCCCTCCCTGAAGGCAAGACTTTCGTCGAAGCACAGCGCGAAGCCGACGACCAGTCCGAGGATCACCTGTCCGGCTATCTTGACCCTGCCGTTGAGGCCTTCCTTGTTGTGCTTGAACACCTTTATGTAGTCGTCCAGGAAGCCGAGCAGTCCGAGCCATATTGTGGTGAACAGCAGGATCAGGGTGTTCTTGTTGCTCAGGTCGCAGAAAAGCAGGATGGGGATGAGCAGTGAGATGATAATGATGACGCCTCCCATAGTGGGGGTGCCTTTCTTCGCCAGCTGGCCCTCGAGTCCGAGGTTGCGGATTTCCTCGCCGATCTGCTTTTTCTGGAGGAATCCGATAGTCTTCTTTCCTGCGATGAGGGCGATGAGGATAGCCGTGATGTTGCCCAGGATTCCCCTGACGGAGATGTACTGCATCAGTCCGATTCCCGAGAAGTCTGTCCCTCGCTGTCTGAGATATTCAAAAAGATGGTAAAGCATTTAGGTTTAGGATTTCAGTTCGTCAAATACTTCAGCTATTACTTCTTTGTCGTCAAAATGCATCTTCTCGTCGCCGACGATCAGGTAGTCTTCGTGTCCCTTTCCGGCAACGAGCACTACGCCTCCTTCAGGGGCGAACATTATTGCCGAGCGGATGGCTTCCCTGCGGTCTGCGATGAATACCGATTTGGCGCGCACCTTGGTGTCCATTCCGGCCTTGATGTCGGCCATAATGGCCAGGGGGTCTTCGTGGCGGGGATTGTCGCTGGTTACGACGACCCTGTCGGCATACTTGCCTGCGATGGCGCCCATCTCGGGACGCTTGGTCTTGTCGCGGTCTCCGCCGCAGCCGAAAACGCAGATCAGGTATTCGCCCTTTGCAGTCTCCCTGAGAGTCTTGAGCACATTCTCCAGGGCGTCGGGAGTGTGGGCGTAGTCCACAACTGCAGTGACGTTGTTGCCGCCGCGCAGGTATTCGAGCCTTCCGTTGACGGCCCGCAGCTTGCTCATTATGGTCAGGACTTCCTCCTTGTCGGCTCCGAGCAGTATCGCCGCGCCGTAGACGGCAAGCAGGTTGTGGGCGTTGTGGGCGCCGATGAACATTGTCCAAAGCTGGGTGCCGTCCATCTTGAGGAGCATTCCTTCCATAGTCTGGTCCATTATCCTGCACCTGAAGTCAGCCATCGAGCCGCAGGAATAAGTGTATACACGGGCTGCGGTGTTCTGCACCATCACGCTGCCGTTGCGGTCATCGATGTTGACCAGCGCGAAAGCACTGGCAGGCAGATTGTCGAAGAACCTTTTCTTGCAGCGGAGATAGTTGTCGAAAGTCTTATGATAGTCCAGATGGTCGTGGGTGAGGTTCGAGAAGATACCGCCGGCGAAGGTCAGGCCCTTGATGCGCTCCTGTTCGATGGAGTGGGAGCTGACTTCCATAAAGCAATACTGGCAGCCGCTGTCCACCATCTGCTCCAGCAGGGCGTTGAGCTCCAGCGGGTCGGGGGTGGTGTGGTCTGCCGGGTATTTGCGGCGGCCGATGTAGTTCTCGATGGTGGAGAGCAGCCCGCAGTGGTATCCCAGCTGGGTGAAGAGTTCGTAAAGCAGGGTGGCGGTCGTGGTCTTGCCGTTGGTGCCGGTCACGCCTACCAGAGTGAGCTTGGATGACGGATTGCCGTGGAATGCCGAGGCCATAAGGGCGAGCGCCCCTCTGGAGTCGGGGACACGGACGGATGCGACGCTGCCGGTGAGTCCGTCATAATCGGGATTCTGGTAGACAACAGCTACTGCGCCGTTCTCAACCGCCTTGGCGATGTACTTGTGCCCGTCGGAAAGATTGCCGTCCACGGCTACGAACATCGAGCCGGGAGTGCATTTGCGGGAATCGAAGCAAATGTCCTTGATATCCACGCCGAGATCTGAACTGTGTTCAGACACTTCAATGTTTTGCAGTAATTCTACCAGTTGCATAATCAGTCTTTTAAAACTATAGTCACAGCCTGCCTGCCGTCAGTCAGCGCCCCGGCCAGAGGTTCCTGGCTCACGACGCGGCCGCGGCCGCTGCAGCTTACGGCGTATCCCTTGCTCTCGAGGGTGTAGATTGCGTCGCGCAGTCCCATACCGAGCACATCGGGTACACCCACTATCGTGTCATTCGCAGCATCCTGCACGGCATAGGCTTCGATGGCGGGAAGGACGGAACCTTCCACGATGCGGTCGTTCCACTGCGGGCTTGATGCATAGATGTTGTTGGCTATCTCACAGGCTACGGGGCCACCCCAGGTGCCTCCGTAGAAGTTCTTGTCGGCAAGTTTCGACCACACCACCACTATGACCGAATATTTCGGGTTCTCGTAGGGGAAGAAACCCACGAACGAGCCCTGGTGCTTCCTGCGGCCGGCGCGGTCGACATATCCGCCGCTGGGCAGCGATACCCTGGCGGTGCCGGTCTTGCCTGCGACAGCCACCTTGCAGTCCTTCAT
>JAGCZI010000164.1 GCA_017960085.1 Bacteroidales bacterium | reverse complement strand
TTAAAAACTGGTACGACCGTCAGAGCGACACCACCAAGGGTATGATCATAGTGGGTCTTGTGCTGATAGTGCTGATTGCCATACGCTGGAAAGCCATCGTCGCCGGTGTGGTGAAAGGCTACAACTATTACACCCACGGCACACTGCCGCAATAGCTATATTTTCCTCGGAGCGCAGCCTTCAGCCACCTCAGCAAGCAGCTTTATATGCTCCGGCGTAGTGCCGCAGCAGCCGCCGGCTATGTTCACCAGCCCTGCCTGCAGCATCTTTGCCATATAGGCCGCAAACATCTGCGGAGTCTCGTCGTATCCGCCGGCTGCATTCGGCAGACCTGCGTTGGGATGCACGCTCACCCTGGTTTCAGCAATCCTGGACAGATTCTCGATGAAAGGATACATCAGCTCTGCACCCATCGAGCAGTTCAGCCCTATAGACAGCAGGTTCTCCCCTTTAATCTGTGCGTACAGCTCTTCGACGCTTTCGCCGGAAAGCAGACGGCCGAAAGAATCGGTAAGGGACAGGGACACCATCACGGGGACGTCCACACCCTTTTCGTCAGCCACTTTCTTTATGGCATTGAGACCCAGACGCACATTCAGGGCGTCCACCATAGTCTCGAGCATCAGCACGTCGGCTCCTCCGTTAACCAGACCGCGGGCCTGGTCGTAATATGCATTCTCAAAATCCTCGGGGGTCACGGGGTCGTCCATCAGCGGGGCCAGCGTGGCGCTCTTTGAAGTAGGGCCCATCGAGCCGACGACGAAGCGGGGCTTGCCGGGGGTCAGAGCAGTATACTTGTCGGCAGCCTGCCTTGCGATCCTTGCGGCTGCAAGTGCTATGTCGTAGGCTTCAGCAGCCCTGCCGTGGCCTTCCAGGCTGATGGCATTCGCGCTGAACGAATTGGTCTCAATGAAATCTGAGCCGGCTTCCAGATAGCGCTCGTGTATCTGCGCCACAATGTCCGGGCGCTCGAGGCAGGCCAGGTCAGCAAGGCCTGAATAGCCCGCAAGCTGCAGCTGGGTGCCGAAGCCGCCGTCGAGCAGCATAATCTTGTTATCAAGAATGTTGAGGATGGTATCAGTGCTCATAATGTCAGTTTAGGGCCTCAAAGATATCAATAATTGCAACAAAAAGACTATTTTTGCCTGACAAAAAGAAAACCAGCAATGAGCAAGCTCACCATTCCGGTTAACTATAAAGCGTTGATGGACCCCAACCAGACGGAGCAGGGCATCAAATTCATCAAAGATTTCTTCCAGCAGTCGCTGGCCTCCGCGCTGAGGCTTCGCCGCGTGACGGCTCCTCTGTTCGTGCTGAGCGGCACCGGCATCAACGACGACCTGTCGGGCACCGAGCGTCCCGTGCGCTTCGCCGTCAAGGATATGGGCGACGCCAAGGCAGAGATCGTACATTCGCTCGCTAAGTGGAAGAGGATGACCCTGGCAGACTACGCCATCGCCCCGGGCTTCGGCATCTACACCGATATGAACGCCATCCGCGCGGATGAGGAGCTTGACAACTTGCATTCGATGTACGTCGACCAGTGGGACTGGGAGGCAGTCATCAACCCCGAGGACCGCAACGTGGCATTCCTGAAACAGGTGGTAACCCGCATCTACAACGCCGTGCTTCAGACCGAATATATGGTGTGCGAGCGCTTCCCCGGCATCTCCCCCATCCTTCCGAGGGAAATCACTTTCATCCACGCCGAAGAGCTCAGGCAGATGTATCCCGACAAGACTCCCAAGGAGCGCGAAAGCCTCATCACCAAAAAATACGGGGCCGTGTTCATCATCGGCATCGGCGGCTGTCTGGCTGACGGAAAGCCTCACGATATGCGTGCTCCCGACTACGACGACTGGTCGACTGTCGACGCCGCCAGCGGCCTTGCAGGCCTTAACGGCGACATAATGCTCTGGTATCCGGTTCTCGACACTGCGGTGGAGCTGTCGTCTATGGGCATCAGGGTTGACCGTGACGCTATGCTGAGGCAGCTCGAACTGTCAGGCCAGCAACAGCGTGCCGACCTTTATTTCCACAAGCGTCTTCTCGGCGGCGAGCTTCCGCTCAGCATCGGCGGAGGTATCGGCCAGTCCCGCCTCTGTATGTTTATGCTGCGCAAAGGACACATCGGCGAGATCCAGGCCAGCATCTGGCCCGACGAGATGCGCCGCGAGTGCAAACGACACGGTATGTCTTTGATTTAGTTAATGCATATATGAAAAGAAAGCCGTCCATGCGGGCGGCTTTCTTTGTGTCTTGACTCTAAGGATTAGAGCTGGGGACCTGCAGCAACGAGAGCCTTGCCGGCTTCGTTGCCTTCGTACTTCTTGAAGTTCTTCACGAAGCGGCCTGCGAGGTCGCGGGCTTTCTCATCCCACTCAGCGCGGTTCTGGTAAGTGTCGCGAGGATCGAGGATGCCCCAGGCAACGCCGTCGAGCTGAGTCGGCACTTCGAAGTTGAAGTAAGGGATCTTCTTGGTAGGAGCGTTCAGGATGGCGCCGCCGAGGATAGCATCGATGATGCCGCGGGTGTCGCGGATAGAGATGCGTTTGCCGGTGCCGTTCCAGCCGGTGTTGACCAGATAAGCCTTTGCGCCGCTCTGCTCCATTCTCTTCACGAGTTCCTCAGCATATTTGGTAGGATGCAGCTCGAGGAAGGCCTGGCCGAAGCAAGCTGAGAAGGTCGGAGTGGGCTCGGTGATGCCGCGCTCAGTGCCGGCGAGCTTAGCGGTGAAACCTGAACGGACGTAGTACTTGGTCTGCTCGGGAGTCAGGATTGAAACCGGAGGAAGAACGCCGAATGCGTCAGCTGACAGGAAGATTCCGCTCTCAGCAGCGGGACCTGAAGATACAGGGTGAACGTTCTTGACGATGTTCTTGATGTGCTCGATAGGATAGCTT
>JAGCZI010000163.1 GCA_017960085.1 Bacteroidales bacterium | reverse complement strand
ACTGCAGCAGCAGTGAACGAAGTGCCGAGCTGGGTTTCGACACCATATATCCTGGAATCCCGTATGGTCAGCCTGGTTACTACATCCTGCCAGATATCGATATTGGGGGTATCTTCGAGCACCTGGCGCCAGTTCAAAGTATAGAGGGTCTTGTCGCACTGGGCACGGGGACTCCACATAGCCGGACCTTTGCTCATATTGAGCATACGGAACTGGATGGTGCTGCGGTCAGTGACTATTCCCGAAAAGCCTCCGAGAGCATCTATTTCTCTGACAATCTGCCCTTTAGCTATGCCGCCGATTGCAGGATTGCAGCTCATCTGCGCTATGTTCCGCATATCCATCGTCACGAGGAGCACCCTGGCTCCCATACGTGCGGCGGCAGTGGCAGCTTCACATCCGGCGTGGCCGGCTCCGACGACGATTATGTCGTAATCGTTGCTCATTTCTGTGCGGTGAGTGTATCCAGCAATTCGAGGGAGGCGTTTTCGGCGCTCCTCATCTTTTTCTGCTCCTTTTCGGTCGTGTCGTCATAGCCTGTCAGGTGCAGCAGGCCGTGCGCAATCACCCTGTGGAGTTCTCTCTCAAAGCCTTCTCCGTACTCCTGCCCGTTTGCACGCACAGTATCAACACTGATGAAGATGTCTCCGTCGACTTTCTTTGACGCGGGATCCTCCCTGTTGTCGAAAGTGATGATGTCAGTGTAGTAATCGTGGCCAAGGTACTGCTTGTTCATTTCAAGAAGATAGTCGTCGTTGCAGAAAATGTAGTTGATGTCTCCGACAGTGTAGCCATTATTCGCAGCAACTTGCTTTAACCACTTTTTTACAAGCAGTTTGGAACGAAGATTGAAAGTAATTCCTTCCGAAAAGAAACAGATCATTAATACTTTGATTTAAGTTTCGAATAGTTTTGTATCTTTGCTCTTCTGAACTGAAATATTCGGTACAAATTTATAAATAAAAATAAAAGTAATAGAAATGTCAAAGGTAACTGTAATCGGCGCCGGTAATGTGGGTGCCACCTGCGCAAACGCAATCGCTCACCTCAACTGTGTAAGCGACATCGTATTGATTGATATCAAAGAAGGTCTTTCTGAAGGCAAGGCCATCGACATGATGCAGACTGCAAAGCTCTACGGCTTTGATACCCGCATCAAAGGCGTGACCAACGACTATGCTGCAACAGCTGATTCAGATGTAGTCATCATCACCTCAGGAATTCCCCGCAAACCCGGAATGACCCGCGAAGAACTCATCGGCGTCAACGCAGGCATCGTGAATTCTGTAGTAAAGAACGCTCTTCAGTATTCACCCAACGCAGTTTTTATGATCATCGCCAACCCGATGGACACTATGACTTATCTGACTTACAAGACATCAGGTCTTCCCAAGAACAAAGTCATCGGAATGGGCGGACAGCTCGACAGCAGCCGTTTCACATACTACCTCAGCCAGGCTCTCGGCGCAGCTCCGAGCGACGTTGAAGGCATCGTAATCGGCGGCCACGGCGACACCACGATGATCCCTCTGATCAGCAAAGCCACCTACAAGTCACAGCCTGTCACCAAACTCCTCGCCAAAGAAGCAGCCGACAAGGTCGTTGCCGATACAATGGTCGGCGGCGCCACCATCACCGGTCTTCTCGGAACCAGCGCCTGGTACGGCCCGGGTGCTGCAGCAGCCACTATGGTCAAATCAATCATCCTCGACCAGAAGAAGATATTCCCGTGCTGCGTAGCTCTCGAAGGCGAATTCGGCAAGAGCGACATCTGCATCGGCGTGCCTGCAGTTCTCGGCAAGAACGGTGTAGAGAAAGTGGTTGAAATTGAACTCACTGCAGATGAGAAAGCAGCTTTCGATAAGAGCGCCGAAGCTGTTTCGAAGACAAACAAAGTGCTCAAGGACATGAACCTCGTTAAATAACGACGGTTAGCTATTCAAAACATTTTATCAACAATTATTTTGTTGAAAAAATATTTCTTTCTAACTTTACACACCGTACGATTTTAGAAAAAGAAAAAATTACATACGATGGAAGTTAAAAAATCACCTAAAGCAGATCTCACCAAGACCGTGACCCTTTTCCGCGAAATCGGTTTCATCATCGTTCTTGGTATCGTGCTGCTGGCCTTTGAATGGCAGAGCAAAGAGAAAAAAGAATCTATCTTCGATCAGCAGGAGTCTGTGATCATCGAGGAAGAAATCATCCCTATCACTCAGGAAGAGCAAACTCCTCCGCCTGAGATGCCCAAGATCCCTGTCCTTTCAGACGCCATCGATATCGTCGATGACAACATCCAGGTTGACGACGCTGTGTTCTCATTCGAGGACGACGCAACCCTCGGTGTTGAAATTATGGACTATATCGAGACTGTAGAAGAGGAAGAGGTTGAGGAAGAGGCTATTCCGTTCGCATTGGTTGAGAACAAACCTACATTCCAGGGTGGTGATGCAAACACCTTCTCAAAATGGGTGAACTCTCGTCTCGAGTATCCCGAGATCGCCAAGGAAAACGGTATCCAGGGCCGTGTAACCCTCCAGTTCACGGTTAACACCGACGGTTCAGTGAGCGATGTGAAAGTTCTCCGTGGTGTGGACTCATCTCTCGACAAAGAAGCCGTCAGGGTGGTTTCAAGCTCTCCTAAGTGGAAACCGGGTATGCAGCGTGACAAACCCGTCCGCGTAACCTACACTTTCCCCGTAATCTTCCAGCTCCGCTAGTCGGTAACGGAAAAGAAAAAGAGGTGCAGCGATGTACCTCTTTTTTTTTGTGCTTTACCACAGGAAATTGTTGAAGGGATATCGGCCTGCGTGGATCTCCGCAACCATCTTGTACAGGTCATTGCGAAGTTTGTCGATGCCTATCTTGTCCTTGGCGCTGATGAAAATGCAGGGCGTGTGCTCCTTCGCGATCCACATACTCTTCATCTCATCCAGAGTATAGTTGCGGAGCGTTTTCTCGTCAAGGCTGAACTCGTCGTATTCCTCGTGCTGATAAGCGTCAATCTTGTTGAACACCATCAGACAGGGCTTGTCGCCGGCCCCTATATCGCGCAGAGTGCGCTCGACAGTAGCTATCTGGTCCTCGAAACCGGGATGTGAGATATCCACCACGTGCATCAGGATATCGCTCTGGCGAACCTCGTCGAGAGTGCTCTTGAACGACTCGATGAGCTGTGTCGGCAGCTTGCGGATGAAACCGACGGTGTCGCTCAGCAAGAAAGGCAGATTCTCTATCACAACCTTGCGAACTGTGGTGTCCAGAGTGGCGAAAAGCTTGTTTTCGGCGAACACATTGCTCTTGGCCAGCAGGTTCATAAGAGTGCTTTTGCCCACATTGGTATATCCGACCAGGGAAATGCGCACCAGGCCGCCGCGGTTGCCCCTCTGGGACTCCATCTGACGGTCAATCTTGCGCAACTGCTCTTTCAGGCGTGTAATCTTGTCCAGGACTATACGGCGGTCCGTCTCCAGCTGGCTCTCACCGGGACCCCTCATATTTATACCTCCGCGCTGACGCTCAAGGTGCGTCCACATACCTGTCAGGCGGGGGTAAAGATATTGATACTGGGCAAGTTCGACCTGCGTCTTGGCGTATGCGGTAGCCGCCCTCTGCGCAAAAATGTCAAGGATGAGGCCGGTGCGGTCGATGACGTTCACCTTGGTCTCTTTCTCGATATTGCGCATCTGGGAAGGGGTCAGCTCATCGTCGAAGATGATGTAGTCGACCTCGTGCTCCTGAACGTAGCTCTTGATCTCTTCGAGTTTGCCGGTACCGAAATAAAACCGGTTGTTGGGATGGTCCAGGCGTTGAGTAAAACGGCGCAGAGTAGTTACTCCGGCCGTAAGGGCGAGAAATTCAAGTTCGTCGAGGTATTCCGTCGCCGTGCGCTCGCTGTCCTTGTCCCTGATTACCGCAGCTAATACGCCTGTATCCATCTATTTCTAACGGATAAACGATTTTACGATCTGAACAACCTTGTCGGGCTCTTCAATGAAGGAGTTGTGGCCGGTATTTTCCACTATTTCGAAACGCACTTTCGGGAATTCTTCCTTCATCGCCTCTATCTTCGCCATAGGCATAAAATTGTCGTGGTCGCCCATAACTGCCAGCACAGGCATCGGAGGGTTTTTCATCAGCTCGCAGCTGTCACCGCGCTGCATCATACCCTTCAGACACGATATTATGCCTTCGGGGTCGTGCGTATCGCACAGTTCGATGGTCTCTATGATCTTGTCGTCGCAACGGCGCAGATTCTCCGAATAATACATCTTGGGCACGGCTGCCTCTGCAAGAGACATCAGGCGGCCGGCTCTTATATCTTCAATCTCACGGGCTCTGTCAGCTGCCTTTTCGGCCGGATCGGGATATGGATTGCTGTGGATCAGCAGTAAACCTTCAGCGACTTCAGGAAACAGCCTGCAAAAAGCCAGGGCCGCATATCCGCCCATCGAGTGGCCTGCTACATAGGCTTTTTCGACACCGCATTTGTCCAGCACGCCCTTGACCGTCGTAGCCATAAAATCCATAGTATTGACAGGGGCTCCGCACGAAAGACCGTGGCCGGGAAGGTCGATGGTAATAACTCTGCAGAAATCCTTCAGCACATCGGCAAATTCGTTCCAGACATACATTGTTTCGAGATAACCGTGAAGCAATATAAGCGTCTTTTCACCAGCGTTTGTATCGTTGATGTGGACGGGAACGTTACCTGCTGTTGCAAAAAATTCCATAATAGTCCTTTTTCTCGCCGCAAAATTACAAATTATTCAAAAAAAGTTAGGATATTTGTAAGAATCGAAATACAAACTAAAACTACCATAATGATTGAATTGAAATCACAAGTCCCCGATGGACCGTTGGCTGAGAAATGGACTGCCCATAAGGCTCACATCAAAGTCGTCAGCCCTGCCAACAAGAAGAAACTCGACATCATCGTCATCGGTACCGGACTCGGAGGCGCATCAGCAGCCGCCACTCTTGGAGAACTTGGATACAACGTAAAGATTTTCTGTATCAGCGACTCTCCCCGCCGCGCCCACTCTATCGCAGCCCAGGGAGGTATCAACGCCGCCAAGAACTATCAGAACGACAATGACTCCATCTACCGTCTTTTCTACGACACCATCAAGGGCGGTGATTATCGCAGCCGCGAAGCCAACGTATATCGTCTGGCCGAAGTGAGCAACAACATCATTGACCAATGCGTAGCTCAGGGTGTTCCTTTCGCAAGGGATTACGGCGGACTGCTTGACAACCGTTCATTCGGAGGCGCTCAGGTAAGCCGTACCTTCTATGCCCGCGGACAAACCGGCCAGCAGCTGCTCCTCGGAGCTTATGCAGCCCTCAACCGCCAGGTTGCCAAAGGCAAGGTGCAGAGTTTCCCCCGCCACGAAATGCTTGATCTGGTAGTTATCAACGGTGAGGCAAAAGGCATCATCGCCCGTGACCTTACTACCGGCGAAATCAAACGCTTCGGTGCACACGCCGTGGTTCTTGCCACCGGCGGCTATGGAAACACTTATTTCCTCAGCACCAATGCAATGAACAGCAACGGTTCTGCCGCAATGCAGTGCTACCGCAAGGGTGCCTGCTTCGCAAACCCCTGCTTCGCTCAAATCCACCCTACCTGCATTCCCGTCCACGGAGACCAGCAGAGCAAACTTACCCTGATGTCCGAGTCGCTGCGTAACGACGGCCGCATCTGGGTTCCCAAGAAGATGGATGACGTTATCGCCATCCGCAAGGGTGCCAAGAAACCCAGCGACATTCCTGAGGAAGACCGCGACTACTATCTCGAGCGCAGATATCCTGCCTTCGGAAACCTTGTTCCCCGCGACGTGGCTTCAAGGGCTGCCAAGGAGCGCTGCGACGCCGGCTACGGCGTAAACGAGCAGGGTCTGGCCGTGTTCCTGGATTTCAAGACCTGTATGGAGCAGAAAGGCAAGGCCTATATCGAGGAGAAATATGGAAACCTCTTCCAGATGTACGAGGAAATCAACGACGTAGATCCCTACAAGGAGCCTATGATGATTTTCCCGGCTATCCACTATACAATGGGCGGTCTCTGGGTTGACTACAACCTGCAGACCACTATCCCCGGCCTCTACGCCATCGGTGAAGCCAACTTCTCCGACCACGGCGGAAACCGTCTGGGTGCATCAGCCCTTATGCAGGGTCTTGCAGACGGATATTTCATCCTTCCTTACACCATCGGCGACTATCTGGCCAAGAAGATCCAGGAGCCCAAGGTCAACACCGACGCTCCTGAGTTCGCAGAGGCTGAGAAGAGTGTTAAGGAAAGAATCGACAAGCTGTTCTCAATCAAGGGTAAACGCACTGTCGACAGCATCCACAAGGAGCTTGGTCTCATTATGTGGGAATATGTCGGAATGGCCCGCAACGAGGCTGGCCTGAAGACTGCCATCCAGAAGATCAGGGATCTCAAGAAAGAGTTCTGGACCAATGTTTTCGTGGACGGAGACAACTCTCACTTCAACCAGGAGCTTGAAAAGGCTCTCCGCGTTGCCGACTTCCTCGAGATCGGTGAACTGATGGCTATCGACGCCCTGAACCGCAAGGAGTCTTGCGGCGGCCATTTCCGCGAGGAGATGCAGACTGAAGACGGCGAGACTAAACGTGACGACAAGAACTTTATGTATGTCGCTGCCTGGGAATACAAGGGCGAGGACAAAGAGCCTGAACTCCACAAAGAACCGCTTGAATTCAAATATTGCACTGTTGCAACCCGTAACTATAAAGATTAAGCTATGAAATTCACATTAAAAATATGGCGTCAGAAAAACGCCAAGTCACAAGGTCACTTCGAGACTTACAATATCGACGGCATCTCGCCCGATACTTCGTTTCTCGAAATGCTTGACATCCTCAACGAGAAGCTTGTGAACGCTGATATAGATCCCGTATCTTTCGACAAGGGTTGCAAGAGCAAGGAAGGTCCCGTCAGCTTCGACCACGACTGCCGTGAGGGTATCTGCGGTGCTTGTTCACTCTATATCAACGGCCGTGCCCACGGTCCTGAGAGCGGCGTGACTACCTGCCAGATGTATATGCGCAAATTCAAGGATGGCAGCACTATTACCATCGAGCCTTGGCGCAACAGCGGTTTTCCCATCATCAAGGACCTCGTGGTTGACCGTCGTGCATACGACAAGATCCTGCAGGCTGGTGGTTTCATCAATGTCAACACCGGTGGTGTGCCGGATGCCAATGTAATTCCTGTCAACAAGGATAATGCTGAGGAAAGTATGGATGCTGCCGCCTGCATCGGCTGCGGTGCCTGCGCTGCTACCTGTAAGAATGGTTCTGCGATGCTGTTCGTCGCTGCCCGCGTCAGCTCTCTGGCTCTGCTGCCTCAAGGTAAGGTTGAGGGTGCCCGCCGTGCCAAGGCTATGGTTGCAAAGATGGACGAACTCGGCTTCGGCGCCTGCACAAATACCCGTGCCTGCGAAATGGAGTGCCCCAAGAAGATCAGCGTAAGTCATATCGCTCGTCTGAATCGCGAATTCCTCAAGGCAAAGTTCAAAGACTAAGGCATTTATGTGTTTTTAAATTTTATAAGGAAGGCGGGTCTCAAACCTGCCTTCTTTTTTAATAACGGTTGATTAGTTGTTAAAACTGTGCTGATATTATGTGGATAAATTCTGATAAAAACACGGATCTTTTCAACAACATAAAAATATCCTCTGAAAAGTAAAATCTAGTTATTGATATTTATAAACACAGCAATCAACATCGTTAAAATTCAAAATCGGCCCTACAAGCATCTGCAAAGCCGTTTTAAATACTTATAAACACTTTCAACAGCCATTAATAATCATCATAAAGTCTTTTTTTTAAAAAAGAAATATTGATAATTATGTTTTGTTGAAAGTGTGAATATCGTGGAGAAGCTGAGTATGAAATTATCTATATGCTGGAGGTTCCGTTCGCTGCGCTCACTCCAACCCTCCCATCGCCTGCTTCGTCCTGCTTCGCAGAACTCGCATTCGACGGGCCCCGTTTTGCAAGTCACGGGTGACCAGCCCTCCAGCATACAGATAATTTCATACTCAGCTGTTATAGGATAATCATTTAATATAAATTCAGTAAATTTGTGGACATATAGGTGTAGTTATGGCTATAGAGTATTATAATCCGAGGGAAGAGTCTCAGGTCAAGGACAAGGACTTTGAGAATAAGATAAGGCCGCAGGATTTCACTTCGTTTCACGGGCAGCAAAAGATAATTGACAAGCTTGAGATATATGTCAAAGCTGCTATGATGAGGGGTGAGGCGCTGGACCATATCCTTTT
>JAGCZI010000162.1 GCA_017960085.1 Bacteroidales bacterium | reverse complement strand
CTGGACAGAATAGTTGCTGACCGCTCTTGCGGGCCCCATAGTAGGGATCATAAGCTGGATGTAGATGCTGTAATCCTTGTCGGCCAGCTTCTGCTGGACGAGGGCCTCGTCATCTTCCGTGGCCCTGTTGGCTGCACCGCAGGCAGAAACGGTAATTACTGCTGCAATTCCTGCAAGCAGGAAGAAAATGAAGCGTTTCATTGTAGAGTGTTTTAGGTTAATTCAAATCTACTGATTTTTTCCGTAAATTCGAAGCATAAATACCAATATCGATGAAACGAATACTGACATTGATCGTCCTGCTGCTTCCCGTTTTTGCAGCCTCCGCCCAAAACTATCCCTCACAGCGTCCCGCAGAGCGTGACAGATTGTTCCGCTCAACTGCAGTCGAGGCGAAGATAGCCGAGGTGACTGCCCAGCTGACCAATCCCAAACTCGCGTGGATGTTTTCAAACTGCTTCCCCAACACCCTCGATACTACCGTTCATTTCGGGAAGGACAAGGACGGCAAGCCGCGCACTTTCGTTTATACCGGCGATATCCACGCTATGTGGCTCCGTGACTCCGGCGCTCAGGTATGGCCTTATGTCCAGCTGGCAAATGACGATCCGCAGCTGAAGGAAATGCTGGCCGGAGTGATCAACTGCCAGTTCAGCCTGATATGCATCGACCCCTATGCCAACGCATTCAACGATGGCCCGACTGGCACAGGCTGGCAGAGCGACCGCACTGATATGGATCCCAACCTGCACGAGCGCAAGTGGGAGATAGACTCCGACTGCTATCCCATCCGTCTGGCATATCACTACTGGAAGACCACGGGCGACACGTCGATATTTGGCGACACCTGGCTTACTGCCATCCGCCGCATCCTGACCACCTTCCGCGAGCAGCAGCGCAAGGATGGCCGCGGCCCCTACCATTTCCAGCGCGAGACTGCCGTCCAGACCGACACCAAGTCCAACAGCGGCTGGGGCAATCCCGTGCAACCGGTCGGTCTTATCGCCTCGGCGTTCAGGCCTTCGGATGACGCCACTATGTTCGAATTCCTGATTCCCTCGAACTTCTTTGCCGTCACTTCCCTGCGCAAGGCCGCAGAAATCCTTGTGACAGTGAACGGCGAGACTGCCCTGGCTGCTGAGTGCCGCGCCCTCGCCGGCGAAGTCGAGGCTGCCCTTCGCAAATATGCAATCCACAAACATCCCAAATACGGCAAGATATACGCCTTCGAAGTCGACGGCTACGGCAACCAGCTGCTTATGGATGACGCCAATGTGCCGAGCCTGCTGGCAATGGCTTACCTCGGCGATGTCAGCGTGAAAGATAAAATCTACCAGAACACCCGCCGCTTCGTGTGGAGCCTCGACAACCCCTATTTCTTCAAGGGCACTGCTGCTGAAGGCATCGGCGGTCCGCACATCGGCTATGATATGGTTTGGCCTATGAGCATAATGATGAAGGCTTTCACCTCGCGCGACGACGCCGAAATCAAGTGGTGCATCGAAACCCTCCTCAAGACGGATGCAGGCAAAGGCTTCATCCACGAATCCTTCAACAAGGATAATCCCGAGAAATACACCCGCGACTGGTTCGCCTGGCAGAACACGCTCTTCGGAGAGCTCATCATCAAACTGATCGACGACGGCAAGCTCAGCCTTCTGAATTCTATAACCGTACAATAATGAGAAGACTGTCAGCCCTCCTCGGCCTTTGCCTGCTGTGCTTGCAGCTAAGCGGGCAGACTGTGCTCGATTCCAATAAAATCCACGGCGGACGATATGGCTGGCGGATGTGCCGTGCCTCTGAGGTTCATTCAACGGCAAAACAGATATCAACTCCCGGGTACGACGCCGGCTCCTGGCTGCAGGCCGTTGTGCCGGGCACTGTGCTGACTTCACTTGTTGAAAACGGAGTCTTTCCCGACCCGTATTACGGCACTGTCAACAAGTTGTCTGAGAAGCTCATTCCGGATCTTGCCGATGCAGGCCGTGAGTTCTACACCTACTGGTTCAGGACCGAATTCGACGGTGCAGATGCCGGGACCGGGAAGCGAGTTTTCCTGCAGCCCCTCGGCATCAACTACAGGGCTGAATTCTGGCTGAACGGGCAGATGCTCGGAGCTATGACAGGTATGTTCAACGATGCAGTGATGGACGTGACAGACTATGTCGTCCGGGACGGACGCAATGCCCTGGCCGTGCTTGTCTATCCTGTCGACGAGCCGGGCCGGTGGATGCAGAAATCCTGGGGCGCTCCAGGTGAGAACCACAACGGAGGCGACGGCAAGATTGGCTGGAATGTGACTCAGCTTATGACTGCCGGCTGGGATTTTACCTTCGACGACGGTGTCCGCGACCGCAATACCGGCATCTGGAAGTCTATACGTCTGTTTTCAAAAGGTGATGTGTCTCTCAGCAACCCTTTTGTCGTTTCAACGCTTTCCCATCCCGGATACGACAGCGCAGCGGAGACGGTCTCTGTAGAAATCGTCAACAATGTGAATGACCGCGGTTACAATGTGAACTGCCTGGTGAAGGGAGAGATCGAGGGCACCGGCATCGTCTTCGAGAAGTCCGTAAGCCTCATCCGTGGCCAGCGCAGTACCGTCACCTTCACTGCCGAAGAGTTTCCGCAGCTGGTAATCCGCTCTCCCAGGCTCTGGTGGCCAAAATACAAAGGGGAGCAGAACCTCTATAAACTGAAACTCGAAGTGTCCGTGAACGGCGAGGTAAGCGACGCTCTCGAAACTACTTTCGGCATCAGGGAAGTGACAGTGACAACTGACACTCCGGATAAATCCAAGGTGTTCATAGTCAACGGCAAAAGAATATTCATCCGTGGCAGCAACTGGATTCCGGAAGCTATGCAGCGCACTGACGACGCCCGTATGCGCACTGAACTGGCCTACACCGCCCAGTCGGGCATCAATATGCTGCGCCTTTGGGGCGGCGGCATCGCCGAGAGCGACCTTTTCTACACTCTCTGCGACGAATATGGAATCCTGGTATGGCAAGAGTTCTGGATGACAGGAGACACCAGACATCCCCGTGACGAGGCTGTATATTTCAACAATATGGAATCGACCGTCAAGAGAATCCGCAACCATCCGTCTCTGGCATTCTATGTATCGTCGAACGAGAGCACTGAAATGTCAGGAGCGGAGGAACTGCTGGCAAGACTGGACGGAACCCGGCCATACCAGATGCAGTCCGAATGCGACGGCATTCACGACGGCAGCCCTTACAAGCAGGTCAATCCGATGTGCCACTACACCAATACTGCTTCAGAGCGTGGAAGCCGCATCGACGGGTTTAATCCGGAATACGGAGCTCCGACCCTGCCTGTCATTGAGAACTTGCGCAAGATGATGCCCGCTGACAAACTGTGGCCGATAGACAAAGCAACGTGGGACTATCTCGACGGCAACGGTTTTCATCTGATGTCAACCCTCTATGCCGATCTTGTGAGCCAGTACGGCGAATCATCTGATATTGAAGAGTTTGCCTTCAAGGGACAGGTTCTGGGCGCGATGAATGCCAAGAGCATCTGGGAGACTTGGAACTACAACCGTCTGGACGACGGCGACCGTTTCTGCTCGGGACTGCTTTTCTGGTATCACAACAGTCCGAACGTGCAGGTATGTGCGAGAATGTGGGACTGGTATCTGGAGCCTACCGCAGCTTTGTACCACACAATGCACGCTCTTGAACCTCTGCACGTGCAGTTCGACTATCTGAAAAATACAGTCAGTGTGATTAATGACGGGGCTGAGGATTTCAAGGGTCTGAAAGTGACTGCGCGCTTGTATGACCTTGACAGCCGACTGGTCCGTACTTTGACTGCCACTGAGGACATTGAGGCCGACCGGGCTGTAAACGACATCCTCCGTCTCGAATTCCCGAAAGGATTGTCAGATGTCCACTTCATCAGCCTCGAACTTGCTGATTCAAAAGGGACAGTTCTTTCAGATAATTTCTACTGGCGTTCCGACGACGAATTCGAGGGCAGGGAGAGCCTTTCGGGCCCGTGCTCGTCCGGCTTCAGCTCCCTGGAGAGAATGAAAAAAGCGGCGCTGTCCGTGAAGACCCGGAAACTCGCCGACGGCAGTATCAAAGTGGTCCTGAAGAATACTTCGGGCCGCATCGCTTTCTTCAACCGGATGCAACTGCGTGACAGCAGCGGAGAGCCGGTATGCGGCACATACTATTCAGACAATTTCTTCACTATCCTTCCTCACAGGACGATGGAGGTGACACTTCAGCCTGGTGCAGACGGGGCGTCTACATTGTTTGTCGAAGGCTGGAATACTTCCAAGACAGAGATTGCAATCCGATAAGACTCAGCGCTTCTTCGCGATGAGGCCTGCCACCACCATACACAGCAGGCCGGTGGCGATGCCGAGGACATTGGCGTTGAGGTCAGCCGGGTCAGTCACGCGGTTCTCCGTGATGCGGCTCTGAAGCATCTCGAAGGAGAATGCGATGGCGACGGCAAGGAGCGTCGATACGCTGAGGGTGCGCCACCACGAACTGAAATGCAAGGCCAGGGTGTACAAGATGGGGAAGGGAAGGAACATCGCGTAATGGACCGCCTTGTCGAACGGGATTCCGAATAAAGACTTCGGGAGTTCGAAGCTGACTTCGCCGCTGCTGAAATACAACCAGGCCACACCGGCCATATACAAGCCGAATAGCACTACCCAGAGGGCGCGATAATTACGTTTTGATGCCTGTCCTTTTTTCACGACGGGCAAAGATAGTGTTTTCAGTCAATATGAGTCAATATCTCCTCGAGACTATCGATATCCTGCTGGGTTGTAGACCAGCTGGTGACGAAGCGGCACATAATGTGCTCAGTGTCGACGACTTCCCATTTTTCGAATTTGACGTGTTCGCTGAGGCGGTCGGCGAATTCCTTGGTGAGGATGATGAACTGCTGGTTGGTGCGTGAGTGGACGGCAAGCAGACCTTTGTCATATTTGACGAAGAGCTCCGGTATCTGGCGGGCGAGAGCGTCAGCCTGGCGGCCGATCTCTTCATACAGGCCGTCTGTGAAAAGGGTGTCGAACTGCAGGCCTGTGATGCGGCCTTTGGCGAGCAGTGCTCCGTGCTGCTTGATGAAGGTGAAGAAGTGCTCTGGAGCACCGTGGCGGGGGAATACGACAGCTTCTCCGAAGAGGGCTCCGACCTTGGTGCCTCCGATGTAGAAGGCTTCGCAATGCTCTGCAAGATATTTGAGTGTCACGTCGTTGCCTTCGGCTCCGAGGGCATAGCCGAGTCTGGCTCCGTCGATGTAGAGTCTTCCGCCGTATTTCTTGGTCACATTGTGGATGGCTGTGAGTTCCTGAGCGCTGTACATCGTGCCGAGTTCAGTGGGGAAAGAGAGGTATACCAGCTCCGGCTCAACTATATGGTCGCGGCTGCCGTCGGCCCTGTATGCACGGAAGACCTCTTCCAGTTCGTGCGGCCTTATCTTTCCGTCGTCGTGATGGGGAAGGGCGATTACTTTGTGTCCGGTGAATTCAATTGCGCCGGCTTCGTGCACATTGATGTGGCCGGTCGGGGCGGATACGGCACCTTGCCAGGGCTTGAGCAGGGCGTCGATGACAGTGGCGTTGGTTTGCGTGCCTCCGATCAGGAAAAAGATGTCGGCGTCGGGGTCCGAGCAGGCTTCGCGGATGCGCTGTTTGGCGCTTTCGCTGTATTTGTCAATGCCGTATGTGCCGGTGTATTCGAGGTTGGTCTCCTCAAGTCTTTTCAGGATTGCGGGGTGCATCCCGCTGTTATAATCGCAATTGAAATAAAGCATATTCTCTTAAAAAATGAAATGCTAATATAGCAAATTAACTTAAGAGTGAAAGCGGATTGGCTATTTTATGGCAATAACTCTCAAAAAACGGCGTTCGTCACGAGTGATTGATATTGACGAGAAGCCGGCTGCCTTGAGGTCGGCCTCAATCTCTTCGGCAGTGTATGTGTGCATACTTCCTATCACATCTTCCCAGGAATTGTACCAAGGATCCGTACCGTCGGATTCATTGACTATCATAAACCGGCCTCCGTTTCTTAGCACCCTGCGCACCTGACGGTAGCAGTCTGTTATGCCAGGCCAGAAATAGATGGTCTCGAAGGCGGTCACCAGGTCGAAAGTCTCATCGTCGAAAGGCAGGGCGGCGGCATTGCCCTCGACCACCTCGCAGCGTTTTTCCCGTATTGCTTTGGCGTTCAGTCTGGCGGATTTCGCCACCGACAGGGAAGAATAGTCAACTCCGCATACCTTCCTGCAGCGTTTGAGCAGGCGGGCGATGTTGGCCCCGCCGCCGCAGCCGATGTCGAGCGCCGAAGAAGAGCTGTCGATTTCAAGGTCTTCCAGTGCCCACTCGGCCAGGATTTCGTGCCGGCCGCGGTTCATACGGTTGACCATATAAACGCCGAAAATGCCCTTGGGTTTGCGGGTGTTGCCCCAAAATTTGCTCTTGAGTCCCATAGCAGTCAGTTCAGTCTGACACAAAATTAAAAGATAATTGCTACATTGCGATGCGCAAGTTGATAAAGCGCTCCTTTTCAATGAAAAGACTGTCAACCATATTACTGCTGTTAGCCTTCAGCTGTTCCGCCATCTGCCAGCCTTTTACTATGAATGTCGGCGGCACCCTGATAACCCGTTACAACTATACATCCGACGCTTATCCCTCCAATACTTTCAATATCCGTATGGCAAGGCTGTCGTTGAGCGGCAGGGTGATGGACGAGTTTGCATACAACGTCCTGCTGCAAATGGAAGGGACTCCGGCCAAGGCGTTGGAAGCAAGTGTGGAATGGCAGCGCTTCAGCGGTTTCAGGATAAAACTAGGTCAGTTCAAGATACCCTTCACTTTCGAAAGTCCTATTTCTGCGATTGACCAGGGGTTCTACCAGCGTGGAATGACATCATATAAGCTTGGAGGATACAATGACCGCGTCGGACAGCAGAGCAGCACTGGCCGTGACATCGGTCTGATGTTCCAGGGCGACCTTTTTGAGATGGACGGCCGCGGTTTGCTGCATTATATGGTAGGAATCTTCAACGGCCAAGGCATAAATGTCCCGGACGTCAACGGTGGCAAGGACATAGTTGGCGGCTTCTGGCTGTCGCCTGTGGCGCATATGCGCATAGGAGCCTTCGGCTGGAAGGGGGTGTACGGCCGCGTGTATGAAGGTGCCTATGCTCAGGTCGACCGTATCCGTTACGCCCTGTCGTTCGACTATACCCCCGGCGACTGGACCATCCGCTCGGAATACGTCCACAACCACGGGATGGCCTTCAAGAATCCTTATGGCGGGAATCTGGATATAGACACGGTGCTTGGAGACAAGGCGGACGCCTGGTACGCACTGATGATAGCTCCGCTGAAGCCGGGAAAACTGCACGCGAAACTGCGTTATGACGTGTACCGCGACAACGGCGCGTGGGACCGGGCATACAATGCCTATGATTTCGGATTCGACTACTGCTTCTCCCGCAATCTGAAATTCTCTGCTGTCGGGTCATTAGTCAATGACCGCAGGCTGTCAGCAGGCAGCCATAACTACTTTATGTTCGATTTTCAGATGGGGCTCAGGTTTTAGCCTGACGGCCCGGCGCTCCTGAACGACTTCTCCGACGACGAACAGGTCTCCGGAGCGGCTCATCAGCCCGACTTCGCCGGTGCGCAGCCAACCGTCCTCAGTAAATGCTGCCGCATTCGCTTGCGGGTCCTTGTAGTATCCGGCCATCACGTTTGCGCCGCGGACCTGTATCTCGCCGGGAATGATGTCCGGCACGTAAGAGTTGATCCGTATCTCGTCATAATTGGCCATCACGCGACCGTATGAACCGAATGCTGACTTTTCGTGAGTGGCGTACGCAATCAAAGGTGCGCACTCGTTCATACCGTAACCGACTGAATAAGGGAGTCCGGTCTTGTGAAGTATTTCTTCTGTCTGGCGGTCGACAAGGCCGCCTCCGATGGTGATCTCGCGGATCCTGCCGCCCAGCATAGCCAGTACCCTGCGGCCGATGGACTTGTATAACAGCCTGTCCAGGACGGGAATCCTGGCCAGCAACCTGGCAAGAGGCTTGTCGAGAGCCGGGAGAACCTTATTCTTGACAATTTTATCAATAATCTGCGGCACCGTAATGAGGATGAATGGCTTGACGTGGGCACATACTGCCTTCAGCATACAGGGACTCGGGGTTCTGTTAAGAAAGAAAATATGGCTGCCTGCGCAAAGTGCAAACAGGAACTCGAATGTCAGACCGTACATCTGCGCGAGCGGAAGCATCGATAACGAACGGTCGCCGTTGCTTACTTTTATGGTTTCGAGCGCGAACTGGATGTTGGAACTCAGATTCCTGCCGGTAAGCATAATACCTTTGGGTCTGTCTTCCTGAGAGTTTGCGTAATTGATGACTTCGACGCTGTCAAGGAATTCTTTTTCGAAACGGATATCTTCTTTCGCCAGGCCTTCGGGGTATGCCTTCAAGAAGGATGCATCTGCGTCATCAAAGGCATCCTTTATACTGTAGTTCCTGGCCCAGAGGCAGCTGAAGTCATCTATGTTCAGTATGGCCTTAAGCTGTCCGGCTCTGGACAAGTCCATTGCAGAGAAGGTATTCACGTCAGTAAACAGAATCGAACTGTCGCTGTGGCGGCAAAAGTCAAGTATGGAAACGGCGGAAAGGCCGTACCTGACAGGGACGGCGACTGCGTCATAAACGGCGGCCGACAGGAATGCTGCGCCCCAGTGGACGGAATTCTTGCCACATATAGCTATCTTGTCTCCTTTGACGAGTCCCATCCTCTCAAAGGCTATGTTCATTTTCACGATCAGCGAAGCAACGTCTGCATAAGTGTAGTCGCGTCCTTCGTAATCGCTCAATGCCTGACGCTCCCAATTATCGAGCGTCACTTTCTGGAAACGGTTCAGATAATGCAGTATTTCAACCATAGTTCAAATGTTTTGACAGTGCAAAGTTACGGGCTGTCCAGCTACAGCAATGATGTTGTGAAATAAAGTGCTTCTGTTGGTGTATTTATTTGTTTTGGCGGAAAAATCGTGCTATTTTTGGGATGAAAATCGAATAAAATAAATTTCATACCACATACAATGGATGGCTGTGTAACGGTTCGCAGAGGCTATATGCGGCACTTTCTTCTGGGGCTCTTCCTGGTCGGTTTCTTTTTGGCTTTTATCTTCGTTTATCATCCTTTCGGCGTCACCGAATTCTTCGACGGCTGCGGGGGGCTGGGATATGCCTTCCACTTCCTGATGCTGGCCTGCATACTGCTGCTGTCGTCCACTATGACGCATACGCTCTTCTATGCCTTTTACGTCGACAAGAAGATGCTCTGGTGGAAGTATGCCCTGTGGTGCATCGCCGAAGTTTTCGTGGCTGCTCTTTTCGAGGGTCTGTACACCTGGCTTTTCCACCGTTCGACGATGGAATACGTCGATGCGGTGCCATACTGTTTCAGACTGCTGTCCCTTACCCTGGTTTTCCCTTATACCTTCCATATCCTCTACCTCATCATACTTGAGGGAAGGGACCATATCGAGCAGTTGAAGAAAGCTCCGGGTGAGGAAGCGGCTCCAATCAAGTTCACAGATGAGCACGGCCGCCTCAAATTGATCATCGATGCTGCGGAGATACTCTATCTGAACTCAAGGACCAACTATGTGGACATCTATTATCTGGATGCGGGCAGGGTGAAGCAATACTCACTGCGCAACTCTATGAAGAGCATAGAGGAGACCGTGGCAGGGTACGAAATAGTGCGCTGCCACCGCTCGTATTTCGTCAATCCGGCGCACGTAAAAGTCTTGCGGAAAGACAAGTACGGATTTGTGGTCGCGGAATTCAACATTCCCGAAATCAATCCCATCCCTATCAGCAAAAGTTATTACGAGGCTCTTGCAGAGCTTATGTAATTGGATGTTAATTGAAAGCGGCTTTTTTTATGCTTCTTATCAGCCAAATGTTGGACATACGGGTGTATTTTTATAACTTTAAGCGCGTTAAACTGGCCTAAATATCCAATAATTACATATCATGAAAAATTGTCGCATTCTTCTATTGATGGCGGCTGTTCTCAGTGTATTTGCATCATGCAATTACGTAGAGCCGGATGTTGTGATTCCGGCTGAGAGTCAAGCTGTTTTTGCCTCGGGCATCTCGTTCGATTCTGGCGGATCGGGTGAGTACCAGACCGCTACAGTTCGCTTCACAGTCACTGACAGATGGCGCACTCAGATTCATGAAATTGTAACGAAAGCTCCTTTCTGGCTGGTGGTCAACCCTTCGAGCGGCATCGGCGGCGATGTGGAAATGCTCGTCATTGCCGAGCCCAACAACACCCATTATACTCGTGCCGCATCGGTGACGATTATCTGTGGCCCCATAACGAAGAGCTTTACTGTGACCCAGGCGGGAAT
>JAGCZI010000161.1 GCA_017960085.1 Bacteroidales bacterium | reverse complement strand
AGATTTGTGGTTCTTTCATTTCTTTCATTAGATATGCGATACGATATTCTGCTTCATCTTCAAATGATTTGTTCTTAATAAAAGGGGATATTGTCCATAGCATAGCAGATAAATATTTAACCCAACTTTGACCCCATGTGTCAAAGTTTCAGAAAGTTTTGGGTGTTTTTAGGTGCCATGACCAGCTGAAACATCCCATTTTCCGTGTTTTGAGGTCAGGAATCTGATTTGTAGTACACAGCGGATTAGGGAAATAGTTGTACCTTTGCACCCGCGATGCACTTCATATCAGAGATAAGACATAACCCTGCAACAGGACTCGACGAGCGCTACTACCGCATCAAGGAGTCATTCCGCGACCTGATCGGCCGCAACCACAGCCGTATCCTGCTGAACGTAGGATTCATCACTCCTGACCCGAGTCCGGAGGACATCCGCGACATCGGCCGTTGCCTGAACTGGCTCCAGTCGCACCGTAATGAGCAGGGCCTGTTCGGCGATGCCGTGTCGCGCTACAAGGAGTTTGTCCGCCGGAAGGCGCGTGAGTACTGGGACGAGATGGTGCGCACAGGCAGCCTTGACGCTGTGGATGCCACCGTCGCCGCAAGCCGCAAGAAGGCAGAACGTCTTGTCAACGTGGACACGATGAAGCACACTGAGGCCCGTGAGGCGGGTGCCGAGTGGGTCTGCCTGCAGGCCATCCGCGAACTGGAGATAGACAGGTTCCTGGAGCAGGAGGGCTGGAGCGAGATACAGGTGAACACGGCTCTGGCCCAGCTGATAGTGCGCGCGGTCTACAGCCCGTCTGAGCTGAAGTCGCTTGACATCATGCGCGAGAACTCGGCCGTCTGCGAACTGCTCACCGGCAGCCAGGAGTGGCAGCCCGGCTTCCATGCCACCTACGAGGTGGCCCCCTCGCTCTATGCACTGAAGGACAGACTGGAGGACCACCTCTGCCGCAGGACGGACAGTCTGTTCAACATCACCAACCGCATCGTCTTGTTCGACCTGACCAACTTCTACTTCGAGGGGCGCAAGGAGGGCAGCGTGAAGGCAAGGCGCGGACGCTCGAAGGAGAGACGCTCCGACTGCAAGCTGCTGGTGCTGGCATTGTGCATCAACGAGGCGGGCTTCATCCGCTACTCCTGCATACTGGCGGGAAACACCGCCGACCCGGACTCTCTTCCAGACATGGTTGACACGCTCGCCAGGCGTTGCCGCGTACCCTCGGTGCCGGGACAGCGCGTACTGGTATGCCTCGACGCGGGAATAGCCACGGACGAGAATCTCGCCGAAATCAAGCGCAGGGGATACGACTACCTGTGCGTAAGCCGCTCACGGATGAAGGACTATGAGCTGGAGGAGGGCGCACAGACCGTCCAGGTGCTCGACTCCCGCCGACAGCCGATAAGCCTCACGAGGGTACGCCACGAGAAAGGCGGCGACTACTACCTGGAAATCAAGTCGCCCGGCAAGCAGATGAAGGAGGAGTCGATGAACCGCCTGTTCAAGGAGCGCTTCGAGGCAGAGCTGGAAAAGGCGAAGGCCTCGCTGACGAAGAAGGGCGGCAAGAAGACATACGAGAAGGTCATCGAACGTGTGGGCAGGGCCATCGGGAAGTACCCCTCCATATCAAAGTACTATGTCATAGACTATATACGCGACGAGAAGAACCCTAGACACATGGGCGACATCAGCTGGCGCATCGCCGTGCCTGAAAACGTGGACAAGATGAGCGGCACCTACTTCCTCCGCACCAACCGCGACAAGATGGACGAGACGGCGACCTGGGACTACTACAACCTGATCCGCGAGATAGAGTGCACCAACCGGCAGCTGAAGACTGACCTGAACCTGCGCCCCATCTACCACCAAAAGGACGAACGCTCCGACGCACACCTCTTCATGGGGCTGCTTGCCTACTGGATAGTCAACACCGTCAGATACAAGATGAAGCTGGTGAACCAGCGGAGGGAGGCGGAACTCAACAAGGACAGGAAACCAGGTGATAAGCTCAAGCACATTGTCACGCCGTATTGGACGGAAATCGTCAGGAGGATATCCACCCAGAAGGCCGTCACCACGGAAGCCGTCAACGCACTCGGAGAGAAAGTCACCGTGAGGCTGTGCAGCACACCGAACAAAAGGGCGGCAGACATCTACGAAATGCTCGGATACAAGAAGATGCCCTTCTGGAGAAAACTGAAAGTTTGTAGTACACAGTAAGGCAAGCGAGCCAGCGGAAACTGTGGCGAAAGCAGGGAAATCAGAGACTTGGGGTCAAAGTTGGGTTAACACTGTCGCTGGGCGTAAGCGTATAGTCGATAGAGACCGTTCCCTGCTTGTCGGTGGCCAGCAAGATGTCGCCACCGATATATTCCTCACGCTTCACACGCTCCCTGTACCAACGGCAGGTGATATGGTAGCTGCCTTTCTGCTTCTTCACCTTCAGATCAGATGCTTCGAGCAAGTAAGGGAACCAGTAACGGTCGCGACGGTAGTCGAGATTTACAGATAGCTGTCGGCCCACACGCAGCAGGAAACCTTCTTTCAGCCAGTTGCGCAACAAGGTGGGCTGAGCGCCCTTGGCCTCACACAACAGCTGTCGGTAGTCTGTCTCGTGATTGACTGTGACGTTGCGCTCAAAGCACAGCGAACCATCT
>JAGCZI010000160.1 GCA_017960085.1 Bacteroidales bacterium | reverse complement strand
CCGCGATTACATCGACGTTGTGGATCTGGCGAAGGCACACGTTGTGGCTGTAGACCGTATGTGCGGCGGACGCAGCAAGGCGGACTATGAAATCTTCAACATCGGCACCGGAAGGGGCGTGTCAACTCTCGAAATCGTGAAGACTTTCGAGAAGGTCAACAACCTGAAGCTGAACTACAAGATTGCCGGCCGCAGGGCCGGTGACATCGAAGCCGTCTGGGCTGACACCAGCTATGCAAACAAAGAGCTCGGCTGGAAAGCCGAGCGTCCTTTGGAAGATACTTTGCGTGCCGCCTGGAAATGGCAGCAGAGCCTGGGATAATTACAATTTACCTGCGAAGAAGTCGTTGCCTTTGTCGTCCACGAGGATGAAGGCAGGGAAGTCTTTGACTTCGATGCGCCAGATGGCCTCCATACCGAGCTCAGGATATTCAACGCACTCGATGCTCTTGATGGAGTTCATCGACAGCACGGCTGCAGGGCCTCCGATGCTTCCGAGATAGAATCCGCCGTGCTTCTTGCAAGCGTCAGTAACGGCCTTTGTCCTGTTGCCCTTGGCAATCATAACCATTGAGCCGCCGTGGTCCTGGAACTCATCGACGTACGGATCCATACGGTTGGCTGTAGTCGGGCCCATCGAGCCGCAAGGCATTCCGGCAGGAGTCTTGGCAGGGCCTGCGTAGAGAACGGGGTGATTCTTGAAGTAATCAGGAAGGTCTTCTCCGGCATCCAGACGGGCTTTCAACTTGGCGTGTGCGATATCGCGGGCCACTATGATGGTACCGTTGAGGCTGACGCGGGTAGATACGGGATATTTGGAGAGTGTCTTGCAGATCTCTGACATCGGCTGATCGAGGTTGATCACGACACCGCCGCCTTCTCCGGCATTGCGGAGCTCTTCAGGGATCAACTCGGCAGGGTTGTCATCCATCTTTTCAATCCATACACCGTCGGCATTGATCTTAGCTTTGATGTTGCGGTCGGCTGAGCAGCTTACGCCCAAGCCGATGGGGCAGCTTGCACCGTGACGGGGCAGACGGACCACGCGGATGTCGTGGGCGAAGGCCTTGCCTCCGAACTGGGCGCCGAGACCGATCTTATGGGCTTCTTCAAGGAGCTGTTTCTCCAGCTCGACATCGCGGAATGCGCGGCCGGTCTCATCTCCTGTAGTAGGCAGTCCGTCATAGTAATGGGTTGAAGCCAGCTTCACGGTGAGCAGGTTCTTCTCGGCAGAAGTGCCGCCGATTACGAATGCGATGTGGTAAGGCGGGCAGGCCGCTGTTCCCAGGGTGCGCATCTTTTCGGTGAGGAAAGGAACCAGTGTTCCGGGATTCTGGATGCGGGCCTTTGTTTCCTGGTAGAGATATGTTTTGTTTGCAGAACCGCCGCCCTTCACTACGCAGAGGAAGCGGTATTCCATACCTTCAGCCGCTTCAATGTCAATCTGGGCCGGAAGGTTGCATTTGGTGTTGATCTCATCGTACATATTCAGAGGGGCGTTCTGACTGTAGCGGAGATTCTCTTCAGTATAAGTCTTGTAGACTCCGCGCGACAGAGCCTCCTCATCGCAGAAACCTGTCCATACCTGCTGGCCCTTCTCGCCGTGGATGATGGCAGTTCCGGTGTCCTGGCAGAAAGGGAGCTTGCCTTTGGCGGCTACTTCGGCATTGCGCAGGAAAGTCAGGGCTACGTATTTGTCATTGTCGCTGGCCTCGGGGTCGGAAAGTATAGAGGCTACCTGCTGGTTATGGGCGCGGCGCAGCAGGAAGTTGACATCCCTGAAGGCTGCATTTGCCAGCATTTCCAAAGCTTCGGGAGCCACTTTCAATATCTTATGTCCCTCGAACTCGCCTACGGACACGCCGTCTTTTGTCAGGCAGTAGTATTCAGTGGTATCGGGACCAAGCTGAAACATAGGTGCATATTTGAATTCCATATCTTTTAGGTTTTAATTGTTTCCGTTGCTCATCAGATAGACTTTCATAAAGTCGTTCAGGTCCCCGTCAAGGACGCCCTGGGTGTCTGAGGTCTCATAGCCTGTGCGCAGGTCCTTGACCATCTTGTAGGGATGGAGGACATAGCTGCGGATCTGGCTGCCCCACTCGATTTTCTTTTTCTGTCCCTCAAGCTCGGCCTGCTTTTCCTGACGCTTCTTGAGCTCAAGGTCATACAGGTGCGACTTCAAGATCCTCAGCGCATTCTGGCGGTTGTCGAGCTGGCTGCGGGTCTCTGTGTTTTCCACTACGATACCTGTGGGGATGTGCTTCACGCGGACGCCTGTTTCAACTTTGTTGACATTCTGGCCGCCTGCTCCGCTGCTGCGGTAGGTATCCCACTCCAGGTCGGAAGGATTGATCTCTATCTGTATGGTGTCGTCCACCAAAGGGTATACGAAGACGCTTGAGAATGTGGTCTGACGCTTGCCCTGGGCATTGTATGGAGAAATGCGCACCAGGCGGTGGACACCGTTCTCGGCCTTCAGATAGCCGTACGCATATTCCCCTTCGAATTCTATGGTCACCGATTTGATGCCGGCCTCGTCGCCTTCGAGCATATCGCTGACTTCTATCTTGTAACCGTTGCGCTCACCCCAGCGTATATACATACGCATCAGCATTGAACTCCAGTCGTTGGCTTCTGTGCCGCCGGCTCCTGAATTGATTTTGAGGATAGCTCCGAGATTGTCACCTTCGGCGCTAAGCATATTACGCATCTCAAGGCTCTCTACCTGCGCCAGCAGCTGGGCATAAGCGGCGTCCATATCGTCGGCCGCATCTTCGCCGAATTCTGCCAGAGTATTGCAGTCATCCATCAGGCCCTCGGCCTTGGCATAACCGTCAACCCAGAATTTTATGGCGGATATCTTCTTGACTACAACTTCGGCCGCCTTGGGGTCGTTCCAGAAGTCCGGAGCCAGGGTCAGTTCCTGTTGCCTGGCAAGCTCTATACGTTTGGCAGGTATGTCAAAGACACCTCCCCAACGTCTCTAACCGCTGTTTAATGTCTTTAATCTGTTCTGAGGTAACCATATCTTATTTTAACTTTTTACAAATCTCATCCGCCTGGGCGTAGGTGAAACCTCTTGAAACTGCGAAACTCAACAGTTTGGCACGTTTCTCTTCGGAAGATGCTGCCTTCAGCGACTGAGACTTTGCCTTCATCATCTTCTCGAGCCTTTCCATCTGCTGTGACTGGTCTATCTGCTCCATCGCCTCCGCTATGGTCTCCTTGTCGAGACCTTTACGCTGAAGCGCGATGCGTATCTTCATCTCTCCCCAGCCCGACAGCCTGCTTTTGTCCCTGACGAAGGCTGCAGCATATCTGTTTTCATCTATGAACCTTTCTGCACAGAGCTTGTCTATCATCGCCTGCGCATCCACTTCCTCTGACAGGGCTGCTATCTTGGCTGCGATGTCGGCCTTGCAGTACTCACGGCGGCTGCAAAGGGCCATCATACGGCTATAGATCAGCTCTTCGGTCATAGGGAAACGCCTCTAACCTATTGTAGCACCGTTTGAAAGCCTTTCTTCCGGACTTACCACACGCATCTTGCCGTCCGGCTGCTGGGCCATAAGGATCATTCCCTGCGACACGATACCCTTGATCTTGCGGGGCTTGAGGTTGGCCAGTATGCATATCTGCTTGCCGACCATCTCCTCGGGAGTATAATATTGGGCGATGCCGCTCACAAGTTCGCGGACATCGAGGCCAGTGTCTATCTTGAGGTGGAGTAGCTTGTCGGTGTTGGGGACTTTCTCTGCCTCGAGAACGGTGGCAGTGCGGATATCCATCTTCTCGAAGTCTTCAAAGACGCATTCAGCCTTGGCGGGAGCCGGGGTTTCTGCCAGTGCGGCAGCGGCGGCAGCTTCGTGTTCGGCTTTGGTAGCCTGAAGTTTGGCTATCTGTGCGTCAATCTGGGAGTCCTCTATCTTGGCAAACATAAGCTGCGCGGGAGCAATCTGGTGGCCGGCCTGCAATACCTCGGCATTTCCAAGGCTGTCCCAAGACAGTTTATCAAGGCAGAGCATCTGACGCAACTTCTCTGATGAGAACGGCAGGAAGGGTGAGAAAGCAATGGCCAGGTTGGCGCATATCTGCAAAGAAGTGTAAAGGATCGATGCAGTGCGGTCGATGTCGGTCTTGGCAACCTTCCACGGCTCGGTGTCAGAGATGTATTTGTTGCCTATGCGGGCCAGGTTCATAGCCTCTTTCAGAGCCTCACGGAACTTGTAGTGCTCGATGTCGTCTTCAATGGCAGCCCTGATCTGCGGGAGCTGGGCCAGGGTCTCGGCGTCGATAGCCTCGGGTTTGGCATTGGCGGGAACCTTGCCGTCGAAATATTTATGCGTCAGGACTACCGCTCGGTTCACGAAGTTGCCGTAGATGGCGACAAGTTCGCTGTTGTTGCGGTCCTGATAATCTTTCCAGGTGAAATTGTTGTCCTTGGTCTCGGGTGCATTGGCGGTCAGCACGTAGCGCAGCACGTCTTGCATTCCCGGGAAATCCTCCAGGTATTCATTCAGCCATACTGCCCAGTTCTTGGAAGTCGATATCTTGTCGTTCTCAAGGTTCAGGAACTCGTTGGCAGGAACATTGTCAGGCATAATATACTTACCGTGAGCCTTCATCATAGAGGGGAAGATGATACAGTGGAACACGATGTTGTCCTTGCCGATGAAATGCACCAGTTTGGTGTCTTCATCCTGCCACCATTTCTGCCAGGCACCCCACTTGCCGGGTTCGCGCTCACACAGCTCCTTGGTATTGGAAATATATCCTATCGGCGCATCAAACCACACATACAACACCTTTCCTTCGGCTCCTTCCACAGGGACCGGAATGCCCCAGTCAAGGTCGCGGGTCATTGCACGGGGCTGCAGCCCGGAATCGAGCCAGCTCTTGCACTGACCGTAGACATTCGGCCGCCATTCTTTATGCTGTTCCAGGATCCAATCACGGAGCCACGGTTCGTATTCGTTGAGGGGAAGATACCAGTTCTTTGTCTCGCGCAGGACGGGAGTCGACTTGCTGCGTTTGCTGCGGGGATTGATCAGCTCTTCGGGAGAAAGGTCACGTCCGCATTTCTCGCACTGGTTGCCGTAAGCATCCGGATTGCCGCAGTGAGGACATTCTCCGACGATGTCGCGGTCTGTCAGGAACTCCTGGACCTCCTCGTCGTAGTACTGCTTGCTTGTGCGCTCAATCAGCTTGCCGTCGTCATAAAGCTTGCGGAAAAATTGAGCTGCAAACTCGTGGTGAGTGGCCGACGTGGTGCGTGAATATATGTCGAAGCCGATGCCGAAATCCTCGAAAGACTTCTTGATGAGCGAGTGGTAGCGGTCTACCACCTGCTGAGGGGTTATGCCCTCTTTACGGGCACGCTGGGTAACGGGAACGCCGTGCTCGTCGGAGCCGCAGACAAACAGGACCTCGCGGCCGCGCATTCGCTGATATCTGACATAGATGTCCGCAGGAACATAAACTCCGGCAAGATGTCCGATATGTACAGGGCCGTTGGCATACGGCAGCGCGCTGGTGACAAGAATCCTTTTGTAATCGCTCATAATTCAGTTTATTTTTTGGATGACTGCAAATGTAGCAAATTATTTTTTACGGTATTGAGGGCGGACAACAGCCGCATTTTCTCCTTGCAGGTTTCGCCGTCGCCTTTTTTGAAAGCAGCGTCGACTTCCTTGACGGTTGCGGCACACAGGCGGTCGATGACCTTGATGCGGTAGGCGATGACGGCGCGGGGGACATTGCGTCCGAGCAGCTGTTCCTCCGGGGTCAGGGAATCCCTGTAGACCTTGACTGTGAGAGGGTAGTTGTCACAGATGACATCCATCATTGTCGCTGCGATGTTCTGGTCGGGATGAGTGGAGAAGAAGCGGATAATCCTGCCCTGGGCGACTTCGCAGTCATCGCCGCCCTCGCGCGGACGTGCGAAATATTCGTCATATATCTTCCTGAACACCGGATTCTCGAACTGCAGGTCATCTTCCTCCATTGAACGTCGGATATACTCAGCCACTGTAGGGACATTGGACTTGTCGGCATCTTTGTCGTAGCGCAGGCTGTCATCAGTGTACATCGGATACTCGCCGAACTTGAGCAGGTAATAAATGATCTCTTTCTCATTCACGGCGAGGAATGCATCGGTAAGCGGCTGGGCCGGCGTTTCCATCTGTCCTGAAGAAGAACTGTCATCATATCCTGCAGGGATAGGCTCATAATCTCCTGCGAGAGGGGGCTGGGAGTCTTGCTGCGCCATCCGGCTGCGGGACTGCTCGAGAGAGTTGCGGCGCTGCCTCAGCTGCCTTATCTTCTGGAAAACCGCATCTTCCTTAATGTCGAAACGCGATGCCACCTGACCTACATAGACGTTGCGTTCTATCTGGTCGGGAATCATTGACACCGACTCGATGATGTCATTGATGAGCTGGGCCTTCCGTATAGGGTCATTGTCAATCTCCTTGAGCAGGAGATTTGTCTTGAAGGTTATGAAGTCGCACTTGTTCGTTGCTATAAACTCTTCTATCTCCTCGCGGCTGTGCGCTTTTGCGAATGAATCAGGGTCATCCTCGGGCGGCAGCAGCACCACTTCGACCTTCATACCCTGCTGGAGGATCATATCGATTCCGCGGATGGAGGCCTTGATGCCGGCGGCATCACCGTCGTAGATGACTGTTATCTTGTCGGTGAAACGTTTTATCAGAGAAATCTGACCGACGGTCAGGGAGGTTCCGGAAGAAGCGACGACGTTTTCTATGCCGGCCTGGTGCATCGAAATAACGTCAGTATAGCCCTCAACCAGAAGGCAGCAGTCCTTGTTGGCTATCGCCGTCTTGGCGAAGTAGATGCCGTAGAGTGAGCGGTTCTTGACATAGACTTCGGTCTCAGGCGAATTTATGTACTTCGCCTTGCTCTTGTCGCTTGTCAGGATACGGCCTCCGAACGCAATGACACGTCCGCTGAGGGAGTGGATGGGAAACATCACGCGGTCGTAGAAACGGTCGCTGAGGGAACCGTCGTCACGCTTGATGACAAGTCCGCTGTCTACGAGGTATTCTTCTTTATAGCCCTCTTCCTTGGCGGTAGCGGCAAATGACTTGCCGCCGGCAGGTGCGAAGCCCAGTCCGAACTTGCGGATCGTGTCGTCGGTGAACTTGCGCTCCTTGAAATAACTCAGGCCGACAAGGTGGGTGCGGGCAGGATCCCACAGAAGCTGCTGGTAATATTTCTGGGCATATTCGTTGACTATGAGCAGGCTTTCGCCTTTCAGGCGGGCTGCAATCTCCTCGGGACTCTGCTCCTTCTCCACTACCTCGATGCCGTATTTCTTCGCGAGATATTTCAGGGCCTCGGGGTAAGACATCTTCTCGTGCTCCATTATGAAGGAAACAGCGGTCCCGGCCTTGCCGCAGGCGAAGCATTTGAATATCTGTTTCGTCGAAGAAACGCTCAGGGACGGATTCTTGTCCTGGTGGAACGGGCACAGGCCGAGGTAGTTCGCGCCTCGCCGCTTGAGCGATACGAAATCCCCAATCACCTCTTCGATGCGTGTCGCATCAAGAATCCTGTCGACCGTAGCCCTGTCAATCATTGCGTCAAGAATTAAGGAGCCGCAGTTCCTCTTCAGAATAGAGCAGGTGGTTGATGAAATTGTCAATCGCCTCTCCCCAAGGAAGTTGGTCTTTGAAAATTACAGAGAGTATCAGGAAAATGAGAAGCACTGCCAAAATGATGAGCAATATCGCCCACCATTTTATGCGGCGGGGGGGCTTCGACTCGACAACGGGGGTTGCAACGGGAGCTGCTTTGGCCGGGGCTGGAGCCGGTTCAGTTTCAGCTTCCGCTTCCGAGTTCATCTCCTGCTCGGACTCCAGTTCGATGGCAGGCTGCTGTTCAACAGTCTGCTCGGTGGCCGGTTCAGTAACCAATTCCACAACAGGCTCTGTCTCGGGTTCAGTCTCGGGCTCTGCCTCCGGCACAGATTCTGGCTCCGAATCCGGATCCAGCATTGCTATGGGCTCGGAATCTGCTTGCGAGTCCTGCTGCTGATCATCCTTCAGCTCCAGTCCATAATCCATCAGAGTGCTGGACTTGATGGTCACAGGCTCAAGGCCCATCCCTTCCGGATAGATGTCGAGATCTTCAGAGGCAACGAAGAAATAATCGTTCTGTGCTGTGGCCCGCAAGGCGCCAAGTCCTGCCAGCTCTACCCTTTTCGTGCGGTCAAGAGCTTCCTTGAATCCAGCCACGAAAGACTTCAGCCAGGCATCGACGTCAGTGCCTTCTTCAAGAGAGGCAGCCAGATGGGCCATAAAGAGTGACGCATCACCTGTTTCTGCTGTCCTGAAAGACAACTTGCGGTACGGTGGGTTGATGGTACGGCCGAGATCAGAGAACGACGCAGGCATCAGCCGTGTCAAGAAACTGCCAAGCCCGGGAACGGTCACGACATCGTTCTCCAGCAGCAGGTCTTTCAGGCAGGCGGCGAAAATATCTACGTCATTCATAGCTTACAAATATAACATTTGTTGCGTTTATTGCCTACATTTACGACCGCTTAAAAGCCAAAAGTAGCATAACTTAATGACTGGTAATATCAATATCCCCGCTTTGGTTGAGAGCCAAAGGGCTTTTTTCAAGACTGGTACCACCCTTTCGGTTAATTGGCGCAAGGAGCAGCTCCGCAAATTGCTGGATGCCGTATGCAAATACGAAAAGCCTCTGACCGACGCTTTGTGGAAGGATCTGCACAAGAGCGAGCCTGAATCATATCTTTGCGAAACCAGCATCGTAAAGGGAGAGCTGCGCAGCGCAATCAAACATCTGGACCGCTGGGCAAAGCCGAAGCGTGTCAAGACACCCATCTCCCATTTCCCGGCCAGCAGCCGTATAGTATACGAACCGCTGGGCACCGCGCTCATCATCGCCCCCTGGAACTATCCTGTGAACCTGCTTCTCAACCCGCTGGTAGGAGCAATCAGCTCCGGTTGCACTGCAGTGCTGAAACCCTCTCCATACGTTCCGACTGTATCGTCAGTGCTAGAGCAGATGATTGAAGAGGCTTTCCCCAGTGAATATATAGCAATACTACAGGGGCACCGCGACACCAACACAGCCCTTTTGGAACAACGCTGGGATTTCATATTCTTCACCGGCAGCCCCGCACTCGGCAGAGTCGTAGCGGCAGCGGCAGCCCCCAACCTCACTCCGATGGTCCTGGAACTCGGCGGCAAGAGTCCTTGTATCGTAGGTCCCGGCGCCAATATCAAGATTGCGGCAAGACGCATCGCCTGGGGCAAGACCCTGAATGCCGGGCAGACCTGCATTGCGCCCGATTACCTGCTCCTTCACAAGGACATCAAGGATGCCTTTGTCGTAGAATTCAGGAAGGCTGTTGAAGCCCTGCACGGCTCTGACCCCCGCCAGTCGCAGCATTACGTCCGCCTGGTTACCGACAAGGCTTATCAGAGGGTCAAATCCTATCTCAAGGAAGGAAAGATTCTGGCAGGAGGTGCATTCAACGATGCCGAGCGATACATCGAGCCTACCCTTCTCGACAATGTCTCTCCCGACTCGAATGTTATGACCACCGAGATATTCGGCCCCGTTTTCCCGGTGCTGACTTATGAAAGCAACGAGGAAGTCCTCGATTTCGTCAACTCCAGGGAGAAACCCCTCGCCTTCTACTATTTCGGAAAAGAGAAGGACGGCAATTATCTGATAGGGCACACTTCAAGCGGCGGAGCCTGCATCAACGACACGATTATGCACTTCGCAAATGCCAATATGCCGTTCGGAGGCGTCGGCAATTCCGGACAGGGCCACTATCACGAGCGGGAGACCTTCCTGGCGTTCTCCCACACCCGTTCGGTGCTGAGTACTTCACCCAGAATAGATCTCCCGTTCCGATATATGCCTTACAAGGCAATAGCTTTCTTGAAGATGTTCCTCAGATAGAGGATTTTACTTGTTGAAATCCTTCGCAAAGGCTGCGGCTTGCTCACTCGTGAGAAAGCCGTTGTCTTTTATGATGACTTTGTAAGAGAAAGTCACGGTCTCACCGGGCTGGAGCCGGTATTCTGCCGGCTGTGGAAGACTGCGGTCAAACTCACGTCCACCCATATTGTTGACTGCGAAAAGGCCGTAACCACGGGCGTGCGACCAGGCAGGGAAGTTCGGATTGCCTTTGGAGTCTATGATCAGGATGGAGATGTCGTCACCTTCTTTGGTACCGTTCAGCATCGTCCATTCCGCCCTTTTCGACCAGACATTGTCACCGCGGTCACCAAGGCTGTTGACATACTCTCCGCACACACCATCGTTGTTGACTGTGGCCACCTCCGTTACGATGCCATTTGCATCTGTGTAGCGCTCCGGCTTGTCGGACGGCTTCTGGAAGGCGCGATCGACACGCAAGCCAAGCATACCCTCCTTGCTTTCCCCGAAAACTACCGGCGCGACGGCTGTGAGCTTCGCAATTCTGACTATCGACCGCTCGTCGCTGTCACCGTCGAAGACGAACGTGGTCTCTTCAGTCATAAGTACCTTGCCGTCATTGTCAACCCAATTTGAGAGTGTGACAAGCCTGCCGTCCTTCGCAGAGACAATCCGGTCGAAGACCACGGAGCCGTATGAAGCTTTGCGCTCCGCCGGGATAGCGTAGGAATTGTTCCAGAAATCAAGGCCGTTGACATTTCCGAAATTGAACCACAGTCCGGTCTGATGAGGATGGTCTGTGCTTTCGAATGCCCTCGGGGCGCGAGGGAAACCTCTTGTAATCTCTTTTCCGGAAGCTGAGACAATCGGCCACAGGACTGGTTTCTCCAAATCCTCGGGATAGATCAAAGATGTGAAAAACTTCCCGTCGACTGTGATGTCTACCTTGCGGGCTGAATCGTCCCTCGTAAAGGCGACGTCAGCCTTATTGCCGGCGCTGCAGCTCAGAGCCAGAGCCAGCACCGGCAAAAAAAGCAGTAAACGTCTCATACGGATCAATATCTGAATACCTTGCCGCCGGCCATCACTTCCTGGCTGGCTGCGTCGAACACAGTATACTCGTGAGTACGGAGCGCTGCGGTAACCATAAGGCAGGCGATTGAATGGTTGTAGCCGGCCATATAGTTGGCATTCGGCTGCTTGCGGCTGCGTACGCACTCCATCCAGTTGAGCATATGCAGAGTCGTCATAGGGTCACCTCCGGTATTTGCGTCAGTAGATATCGGACCTGCATTTGACAGGGAGAATGATTCGAGTTTGTTTTCTTCCATACCCATACTCCTCGCCTCGCGGGCGGTCAGATAGCCGTTTGAAGACACCATATTGGTATCGAGGTTGAGCTCTCCGCCATTTGAGTAGTATATCTCTTTTGTACCACCGGCTGAATTAGTGAAGCGGGATGAATATACCACCTGGAAACCCTTGCCGGGATCGTCGAGCGGACCGTAGTCAAGCACTGCGGTCATAGTATCGTAGTTGGTGCGGCCGTCTTTCCAGAGGTAGATACCTCCGTTGGCGGCTACGCTGCGAGGGTAGTTATATCCCGTGAACCAGTGTACGGTATCGATCTGGTGTGCCATCCACTGGCCGGGAATACCAGACGAGAACGGCCAGAACAGACGGAATTCCAAGTATTTGCGGGGATCGAATTCCTGTTTGGGGCGGTTCAGCAGATAGCGGTCCCAGTCAGTGTCTTCTTTCTTGAGGAGAGGAACGACGTTCGGACGACGCCAGCGGCCGGGCTGGTTGACATTCCAAGTCATCTCGACCATTACTATGTCGCCGAACTTTCCGGAACGGATGAAATCGTTGGCGGCGTGGTAGTTGGGCGCGCTGCGGCGCTGAGAACCTATCTGCACGATGGTACCTGCTTTCTCTATTGCAGCCTTTGCTACCTTGGCATCGGCCATCGACTCTGCGAAGGGCTTTTCGACGTAAGCATCCTTGCCGTTTTCAGCGGCCTCTGCAGCGTGGAGTGCATGTTGGAAATCAGCGGTTGAAATGATGACAGCGTCGATATCCTTGTCTTCGTACATCTTGTCGTTGTTCACATAAGTCTTGATGCTGTGGCCGAACTTTGTCTCAAGGTTGGACTTGGCCTCTTCCCTGCGCAGCCTCCAGAGGTCGGACACTCCGATGATATCGAAGTTCTGCTTCTGGCAGTTTGCCTGGAAAGCAGGCAGCAAGGAGCCCCTGAAACGGTCTGAGTAACCTACGACAGCGACATTCACCCTGTCATTCGAGCCCATAATACGGCTGTAACTTGCTGCGCTCATACCGTGAGTGCTGGCTAACATTCCAGCGGCAGCAAATCCTGCAGTTTTGAGAAAATCTCTTCTGTTCATATTTAATAGTATTAGTGGTTATCGTTACTTGTTGGGATTCTTTCCAGTCAGGATTTCCATAATCTTATTGGCGACATCGCTGTTTTCCAGGAAGCAACGGAAATTCTGGGACTTCGGGCCGTATGCATAGATAGGAACGGTGATGGCAGTGTGGCCGGTGGTGGCAAATGCTGTACGGATATAGCCTTTTTCGGGATCTCCTCCGCGAAGAGCGACGCCTCCGGTCTCATGGTCTGCGCTGATGAGGACAAGGGTATGTCCGTCCTTCTCTGCGAAGCGGATGGCTTCTTCGATAGCCTTGTCGAAGTCGAGCATTTCACGCACGAAGCCGTAGGTATTGTTGCTGTGCTCTTCCTTGTCGATGCGGGCGCCTTCGACCATCAGGAAGAAGCCTTTCTTGCTCTGCTTTGACAGATATTCGATTGCTTTGCGGGTTGTTGACGGAAGATAGTCGCCTCGGTCAGCAAGCTGGACACTGGGCGGCAGGTACATCACCGGAGATGCTGTTCCGTCAACTTCGCTGAGGCTGCCTACCATATTGTAGCGCTTGTCAATGGCATTGCGTGTCTCTTCAGGGCGTTTGTCAAAGACTTCGGTAGAACCCGCCGAAACAAAGTCCAGGCAGGCAGAGGGCAGGTCTGCCCAGATTTCATCAGTTTTGTTACGTGAATCCTGGTGTGCAAAGAATGATGCAGGGGTTGCACCGTTCAGGTCGTCAGTCGAGATGACGCCGCAGGCATATCCAAGAGGAGAAAGCATCTCGGGAATATTCGGTATGGCATTTTTGTCCGGATCCATTCCGACAAAGCCGTTTGTGGTCTTCTGGCCAGTAGCGTATGCCGTTCCGGATGCAGCTGAGTCAGTAGTGAAGTTGTCGTCGCTCTGGGTGCGCACAAAGCCGAAGGTATGCAGGTTGGTAAGAGTAAGCTCACCGCCGTTGGCATACATACCTGCATTGACTGCAGCCAGGCCCATTCCGTCACCGATCATAAGGATGACGTTTCGCACCTTCCTGTTGCTTCCGTCATATTTGAAATCCGGAGTATAGGAGCCTTGGTGCAGGACGGTAGTTTCTCCGATGTAACCTGTGAATTCGGTTTTCTCTATTTCCTGGGCGAATAAGGGAAATGTAACAGCCAGCAGGACGAGGGTACTAAGTATTTTCTTCATAGTTAAGGGAATTATCAATCAAACAAATTTAATGAAAAAAACTCTGTTGCAAAAGACTATATTTGCATATAACTATCACTGAATATGCTGAAAATAGGAGACAGGATGCCGGATTTCGAGGTTCTTGACCAGGACGGCAATATGGTAAGGTCTGCTGACTTAGTCGGCAACGGCCGCAAGACTATCATCTACTTTTATCCCAAGGATAACACTTCGGGCTGCACGGCCGAGGCCTGCAGTTTCCGCGACAACTACGCCGCCCTGACTGCCGCCGGATATAATGTCATAGGCGTCAGCAAGGATTCCGCAAAGTCGCACACTGGTTTCCGTGCTAAGTACGAACTGCCGTTCAGGCTGCTGGCGGATACATCGACTGCAATGCTCCAGAGCTTCGGCGCGTGGGGAGAAAAAAAGATGTACGGCAAGACAGTCTTGGGGACTCTCCGCCGTACATTCATATTCTCAGAGGACGGCATTCTGGAGCGCATCATCGAAAAAGTCGACACCAAAAACGCCGCCGGGCAGATACTGGAAGGATAAGTGTCAATACGTCGTCTTGATGCGTGAGGCAGTCAGGGTGATGTTGCGTGTCGACGGTGCAGGGGCGGGATTGCCCTGGAAACGTCTGGGTTCGGGAGCTACGATTGTGATCGTTAGTTCATCGCGGTCGGGGGAGAAATTGAAAGCGAAACGCTCCTGGCAGCCGTTGTTGAACAGGGAGAGATAGTAAGCTCCAAGTTCGTCCGTCCCGGTCCACGAACACCAGCCTGCCGTTGTCATAGGTGTGGTATTCATCGTGTTTGCATATACCGTTCCGCCGAACAGCAGTGTGCGGTCAGTGCTGCCCATCTGCCAGCTGTCCAGTCCGAACGGGATGTTGTGGATGGCTTCAGCGGTCTCGAGGGTAAGGGTCATATTGCCCGCAGCATCGAAGCGGAAAGAAATGTTCTTCAGGCCATAGTCGTTCTGGTGCATACGATAGCGCAATGTGCGGGAACGTTCGCCAGTTACAGCTGAAAGTGCCGGGAAGGGATGCTTGAGGGCATACGGCTCTATGGCAGCCTGCAGGTCGAAGTTTTTATTGGGCTTGAGTTTCTTGTTGCTCATACCGTCCAGCAAATTATAGATCAGTTGGTTGAAGCCGGCTTCATCACCGATCTGTCCGTTCGAGGCCACCACCAGGTCATATTCCGGAATAACCATTATCAGCTGGTTCTGACCTCCGATGGCGCGCCACGAATTGTGGCGGCCCATCCAGACCTGGTAGCCGTAGCCCTGGCCGCCGTCGTCCTTGTCGTTCTCTTCAGCGGAGAGTTCCGGCCGCTGGAAAATGTGCGGTGTAGTCATTGCTTCCACCCACTCACGGTTGAGCAACTGTCTGCCCTGCCATACACCCTTGTTTTTCAGAAAAATGCCCATCTTGGCCAGATCTGAGGTCTTGCTGTGCATACCGCCGTTGCCCATATTGCGGCCGTCAAGGTCCATCTCCCATACAACGTCGCGGATGCCCAGAGGGTCCAGCAGGCGGGGTTTAAGATACTCATATAAGGTTAGACCCGTTACACGTGTGATAATCTGGGAGAGCATATGCGAGCAGGTGATGTTGTAGGCGAACGAAGTTCCCGGCTCGTGGGCATAATCCATAGCGAGGAACGAGCGCACCTGGTCATCACCGGAACCCGGATATTGTGTGCGGGCGTGTCCGGCCGACATTGTCAGCAGATGCTCTACGGTCAGCCTGTCAAGTTCCGGAGCAGTCTTTGCCGGCATCAGGTCGGGGAAGAAGTCTTTGACCTTGTCGCTCACCTTCAGCAGCCCTTCCTGCACGGCGAAACCCACCGCCGCACCGGTAAAAGTCTTGGTGGCTGAATACATCGCGTGAGGATACTGCGGTCCGTAAGGAGCCCACCAGTGCTCTGCCACAACCTTGTCGTGTCGCAGCAGCATAAGTCCGTGCACTTCATAACCTCCCTCGTCAAGAGCCTTGAACCAGTCTGCAATTGCTTCCGAGCTGATACCTTCAGCCTCAGGAGTACTGCGCTGAAGGCCGTCGTCATATACCTGTGCGG
>JAGCZI010000159.1 GCA_017960085.1 Bacteroidales bacterium | reverse complement strand
ATCTCACCATTTGTGTCAAATGCCAGCACCTGGAGGCTGTTTACCTTGGATTCGTTCGCATAAGTGTTTCCCGTGGCTTTGGTCATCGATGTTCCGTTGATTTGGACTGTGACCTCGACGGGTTTCCCTTCTTTACAGGTCTTGCACTGATTTTCCTTGTCGCAGGCACAGGTAATCATGGCCAGAGCCGCGATAATCAATAATTGTTTTTTCATTTCTAATTGTTTAAGTGTTTTTAATAAATGTCTTCGTCTTCTCTTTTGTTCAGACCATAAAGCGCAATCAGCGCTGATATTTCAGGGTCAAGATTACCCCTGTGGACAAATGACTGATCCTGGCTGCAGGAAGTCATATAGTGTTGTACTGCTTTCGTCTCATCTCCAAGCCTGGAATAGAGCAGGGCAAGCAGATAATTGACTTGCGCAGTCTGCTCGCACTTGCTCAGTATGTCCAGTGCACTCCGGTTCCGGTCCAACGCGACATATGCCACTGCCGTATTGTAATCCTGGTAAGGCGCCAGCAACATCAGGGCAACCTCATAATCGCGCTCTCTGATAGCTTCCACACCTTGCATATAGACTGTGTCCAGAACTGTTGTGTGAACAGTGTCCTTCGCCATACTTTTGCGGTGCAGATAGAAATCAAACGAAACGGTACGCAACTTAGGATACAGCTCATCCTTGAGATATTTGTAATAAGCTTGCTGCTTCATCCTTGACTCCCTGTCGTCAGAATCTTCGATTTCTGCCAGACTGTAATAATTCCGTTTATCTTCTTCTGACAGGTTTACATCGGTACCGACCAGTTCGTCAAGTCCTTTCCAGTTTTCCGCATATATGTCACTCTGGAAAGCAATTTCAGGCACTGATTCTTTGACCATCCTGCCGTTTTCATCGACGCTGAATCCCCTTGCTGACTCAAGGGAGTCCCGATAGTGTCTCATCCACGAGCGGAAGTATTTCGAAACGGATTCAGAACGCCTCTGGGAAAGCTTTTCATTCTGCCTGTACTTCCCTTCCGGTGAAGCCGTTGCCGTCACCCGTATCGAATCCAGCTCGAAAACCTCGTTCCCAATCAGACTGACCAGCTGCTGCTTGATATTGCCTATCTCCTCTGCATTGCCTGCAAGGTCACTTCTCACATCTGCTTTTGCGACTTGAAAAACTATATCATACGAAGCACTTGCACTGACCTTCCTTTCCACCACTTTAGTCAGGTATCTTTCCGTCTGGTCGGCAAACATAGAGACAGAAGAGATGTAAAAAGAAAGCGGTTCGCCCCGTGGGATGGAATACAGTTTTTTCTCCTGCTCATAAATCGCCCCGGACAAGACTATATCCACCTTTCTCAGCTTCGGCCTTGTGTCTATCTGCTGGGAATAGCAGTAAGTGAAATCGCCGTTCATATCAACCAGCACCGTATCCAGACGGATTCCTTCTGTAACGATAGGCGCTTTCACATACTTTTCGTACATCCTCTGCTTCATAAGCATACGATAGTGATTCCTTTTGCGGGCCAGTTTGTTGGTATAATGTTCAACAGCCTTAGCCTCGCTGATGCCGTAATACGAATAGAACAACTCATCTGACACCTCTGACGAATCTTTCTTGAAAGCATACAACTGAGGTATGTTACGTTCGATGAACAGCTCAAGCTGCCGGATGTTGATGAATGCCGTTGTGTCCGAAACGATTCTGGAAAGGAATCGCTCATATTGCTGATACCCCCGCAGCTGTGCCTTCCGATATCCTTCGCCCGTTATAATCACAGGGGCGAGGCGCACGCTGTCGTCAAGAATATACAAATCAGGATCGAAGCGGAGTTGCCATTTGTTGTCCATCATACTGTGCGGAACCAGGATGTCGAACCGGATTGCAACCTTGCCGTTACGTTCAGCCACATTTCTGAAACGGGCGGAAACAACTGCGGCATCAAGAACTTCATTGGCCAGCATTTCACCTGTCTCATCATCCCTGACAGCTTTCATCAGGAAAGTCTGGCGGCCATAAATGTCCAGTATCTGAAGTGTATCCTTCATTTTTGAGCGGTACTCCAGATCCGGCAGTTGGCTTTCATTGGTCAGTGATATGCCGGCATTCGTGTTGTTCTCCCTTATCGCATCGAGCTTCCCCTGGGGGTTCCTGACGCGATAGATGCTGTCCCGGCAATATTCATAGACGCTGGTCCAGCTATCCCTTCCGCCTCTGGCAGAAGAGCCTTCACTCTGGGCTTCTGCAGGCAGGCACACTGCAAGCAGCATTACGACAATTATCATATTATCAAACAGTCTGCTCATCGTTTTTCCTCCTTATACAAAAGACATCTGATTCCCGCAGCAAAACGGGCAGACATCCTGTCTTCATCCATAAAAAACATAAAGGGCGTCCTTACATCTGCATACAGGGAAATACGCTTTGATATGAATTGTTCTGCCTGCAATACCGGGAATGCTCCTGCCATCAATTCATTCTTCCCTGCATCGTGCAACCTTATTTCTGCTGTCAGTCCCGCGCCGAGATATACATCAGTTGAGTGATCTTTGTTTCCGTATATCCTCAACAGACAAGACAGGTCGACATTGGCTGCAGCAGGACAGTAACCGAAATCTGCCTGAAGCGATGTCATCTTCATCTGTTTTCCCACCGTCACAGCCCCGCCTGCCAGACAACCGTCAAGACCGGCCAGTGTCGTGAGCCCGCCCTTTATTCCGAACACGAACTGGGCCCTGGACTCTTGAGGAAAGAGACTGATGGCTAACACAATGAATAATAATGTCACGTATGTCTTTTTCATGGGTGGTGTTTTCGCTAGAGGATGTATACCAATGAAACCATAACATTGTTCGGCCAGAAGAAGAACTTGGTTCCCTGTTCGACTATCTTTCCGCAATGCGGACAAGAGTATGCCGTATACGCAGCACCTCCAGTCCACGCTCCGGCTCCGAACTCTATGTTGATCGATTTGTGGATCATCAGAGTATATCCCAGTGAGAAACCTACGCCGTAAGCATCCCCCTCTTCGGATTGCTTGATGAAGGCCCCTCCGCGGTTGTACTCCTGATACTGCAGCTGGAGGGCTGCCCACCATCCTGAATAGATATGCCAGGGCCAGAACCTTACGCCTGCATACAGACACTTCTTCCTGTTTTCAAATTGTCTGTCGACATCACCATAGTTAAAAGTCCAGGGATTGAACCTGATGCCTGCATTGAATGAATAATGCTGGGCGATTGCGACACTGCTCTCTGCATTTAAAGTTCCCATATTGATGTAATCCACGACATTCGTCCCAATAGACCATCGCTGGGCTGACGCTTCTCCCCACGAAAAGCACAAGATGCAAAGTATCACGGCTGACGTATGTACAAGTCTTTTTTTCATCGGTCCACTTCCGGCAGGATGGTTTGTTTAGTTAATTGAATAGCCTGGAACAAGGCCTTGCGGCATCATTACATCAGGAATCGGCCCCTGGACGCTCTGGAGGTTTTCACGGCGGATATTCATCCTGGTAGCTGACACCTCAGTGAAGTATCGGTCTTCGCCTTCGGCATTCTGGTACTTGGCATTTCTGATTTTTCCCACTACGTGCACCAGCACTCCCTTTTTAAGTAGTCGGAAATCATCTGTGTTCCTCGACGCCCATACCGTCACATTGTGCCACGTCGTCTCTTCTTTCAAGACACCGCTCCGGTCCTTGAATCTTTCATTGGTAGCGATGGAGAACCTCGCCATCTGCGAATCTCCGCAGGTCATGATTTTCGGGTTCTGGCCGATCCGGCCCAGAAGCTCCACTCTGTTGATTGAATTTTCCATAATGCTTTTGTTTTATGTCCGAGGGCAAAGGAAATGCGTCAAAACGGGCCTAACCATACTCTAAGCATTTATATCCGTTTAATTTCAATGCGGAAAATCCGTAATCGCGCATACATTTCCGTCATCGGAAAAACTGCCTGTTCCCGTATTTGAAACGACCGCCCAAAAGGATAGCTTTGGACAGTATTACTTGAAAAAAGGAGGACTGATTATGAGAAAATGCCTTGAATGCGGAGCGGAAATGGAAGGACGCAGCGATAAAAAATTCTGCAGCGATATGTGCCGCAATACTTATAACAACAAGCTGTATCGTAAAGCGAGAAATGTTATCTCATATGTAAACAGGCGGCTTGCATCAAACAGACGGATTCTCGACAGCCTGTATTCTGACGGCAGGACGACCGTCTCAAAAAGCCTGCTGGAAGAGGAAAGGTTCGATTTCGGGTATTATACGTCATCCAGCAAAAACAGGCTGGGCAGGACAACCTACCGCTGTTATGAATTCACATATTCCTCAGACAAACACAACAACATCACTATCGAAAAAGACTGACTGAGCTTTTTTTGCTATTTTTGGTCAGTTGAAAAATCTTTTGACCGATGAACGAAAATCCTTTGCTGACGGAGTCGGAACTTCCCTTCGGGGCTCCGGCTTTTGACAGAATTGAAAACAGACACTACATTCCCGCATTCGAAGAAGCGCTGAAACAGGCGAAGGCCGAGGTGGATGCAATTATTGAAAACAGCGCCGAGCCTGATTTTGAAAACACGGTGCAGGCCCTGGAATTCTGCGGGAAGCAGCTCAACGCAGTGGAGGAAATATTCTTCAACCTCAACGAAGCCTGCACAGACAGCGAAATGCAGCAGATCGCGGAGGATATAACCCCCAAACTGACCGAATTCAGTATGTATGTGTCGCTGAACGAGAAACTGTTCTCCAAGATCAAGGCCGTATATGAAAAAAAGGACAGCCTCGGCCTGAATGAAGAAGACAGCCGGCTGCTCAGCGAAACCTACAAGGCATACGCCCGCAACGGCGCCAACCTCCCGGCAGAAGACAAACAGGCATTCAGCAAGATGTCGGAAGAACTATCGCTCGCATCCCTGCGCTTCGGCAAGAACGTCCTCGGAGCCACAAACGCATATACACTCGACCTGACAGATGAAGCCCAGACAGCAGGCCTGCCCGACTTCGTGAAAGAATCAGCGGCGGCCGAAGCGGCAAGCCGCGGCAAGACAGGCTGGGTCTTCACTCTGGACCGTCCCTCATTTATGCCCTTTATGCAGTACAGTGCAAACCGCGACCTTCGCGAAAAACTGTGGAGAGCCTACAGCTCCCGCTGCATAGCAGACAACTTCGACAACGACGCCAACATACATCAGATAGTGGATCTGAATATGCGCAGGGCGCAGATGCTGGGCTACGGGACATACGCCGACTATGCCATCGAAGACAGGATGGCAAAGACAAAAGAGACAGTAAACAACTTCATCGCCGATATGATGGCCAAATGCCTGCCGTTCGCCCGCACAGAGATTGCGGACCTGCAGGCCTACGCCGAAGCCAACGGATTCGAAGGACAGCTGATGCCCTGGGATTTCAGCTACTGGGGAGAAAAGCTGCGCACTGAGAAATATTCCGTAAATGACGAACTGCTCAAACCCTATTTCCAGCTCGAAGCCGTCCGGGACGCCATATTCGGCCTTGCCGGAACACTCTACGGCCTGTCATTCATCCGCCGCGAAGACATACCCGTCTACCATCCCGACGTCCAGGTCTACGAAGTCAAGGACGGCGACCGGCACCTGGGCCTGCTCTATATGGATTTCTTCCCCCGCGAAAGCAAACGGGGCGGCGCCTGGATGACCTCTTTCCGCGACCTGAGCATCAGGGACGGCGTCGAGACCAGACCTCTGGTCCAACTGGTCACTAACTTTTCAAAACCTGCCGGAGACACACCTTCGCTTCTGACCCACTATGAAGTCACGACATTCCTTCACGAATTCGGCCACTGCCTTCACGGCCTGCTTGCCGAAGGCTCATACGCCTCACTCACCGGCACCGCAGTAGCAAGAGATTTCGTGGAACTTCCGTCACAGTTTATGGAAAACTGGGGCTATGAACCCCAGTGGCTCAACTCATTCGCAAGGCACTACAGAACCGGGGAAGCCATACCCCAGGACCTGATCGACAAACTAGTTGCCGCCAAGAACTTCCAGGCAGGCTACGCCTTCGTACGCCAGCTGCGCTTCGGCACCCTCGATATGGCGTGGTACACCGCACAGTGCGCCCCCGAAGAAAGCGCCGCCGATTTTGAACACAGGATACTCGCGCAGGCCGAAGTTCTGCCCGTCATCGAAGGTACTGCCATATCTCCCCAGTTCACCCACATATTCTCAGGAGGATACTCAGCCGGCTACTATTCTTACAAATGGGCTGAGGTACTGGAAGCAGACGCCTTCTCCCTCTTCAAGGAGAAGGGCATCTTCAACAAAGAAGCAGCCTCCTCATTCAGGGAGAACATCCTTTCTAAGGGAAATCTTGAAGATGCTGATGTCCTCTACCGCAAATTCAGAGGCCGCGACCCGCGCCCTGAAGCCCTTCTCGAGCAGAACGGTCTGAGCGCCGGGACAAAATAATTTTGCGTATTACAGTTTTTTCTCTACTTTTGTCGTCCGCTTCGGCGCTATATATGATGGCGGGATAGCTCAGCTGGTTAGAGCGCATGATTCATAATCATGAGGTCCCCAGTTCAATCCTGGGTCCCGCTACCTGAAAATGAGACACTTGCAGATGCAGGTGTCTCTTTTTTTTGCATTTGTTTAAACTTTCGGCACAAGCGCTTGTCTATTATAGCAAACGAAATGAAACAATAGATATAAAAATTATTACCATGAAAAAAGTATTTTTGATTCTCGCGCTTATTTCTCTTCCGTTTGTAACGAATGCGCAGATGCCCATTGGCATGAACATGCCCGCTCCCCAGGAACTTTCAGATCAGGCAATATCTTCTCAGACAGACCAGATGGCAGCCGCATACGGTCTTGACGAAGATCAGGCTTCCCGCTTGCTCAGACTCAACAAGATTTACCTCGGCAAGATTAAATACCCCGTAGTTGTTCCCGACGAATTCAAGGAAGCTGAGCAGGATGCCGATGGTAGCGGGCAGGAAGCACGCACTGCTGAATTCGACCCCACAAAGATGTCTGACGATGATTTCCAGAATATGATGTCGATGATGGCAGATATGGAGGACCTGATGGCTCAGATGGAGGAGAATCAGGATAAATATGAAACTGCCCTCCAGACTATCCTGGACAAGAAACAACTGAAGGCTTGGAAAAAGGACAAAAGACACTATGAGACCGAGCAGCGTCTTCGTATGGAGCAGGAATTCGCCATCAATTTCAATAAGATGAGCGCCAGCTTCGGCGGTGATGGTTTCGGCGGTGGTTTCGGCGGAGATTTCGGCGGCGGTTTCGGATTCTGATGACTTGGACGACAGGTCCACACCAACAGCCTCCCTACAGCTTCGCGGAGATGTCGCGGTAGAGTTTGCGGGAGACGGGAACAACGATATTTTCAGCGTCCAGTTCGGCGCTGATCATATCGTTGGGGTCCTTGCGAAGGGCGTTTATGTGAGAGAGGTTGACGTAATATGAGCGCTGGCAGCGGAAAATATTATAAGGTTCCACCAGAGGAGCTATCGCATTCATCGTATTGCGCAACTGGTAGTTCTTGACCTTGCCGTTGTCGAGATAATAGATGATGACGTAGTTGTCCTTCGCCTCTATGTACAGAATAGACTTGTTGTCAAGCACCGCCTTGACCTGACGGGAAGTATCGCTGAAACGGATAAGTCCCTTCTGCTCTGCAAGATTTGACTCTCTTTTGCCGACCAGGGCGCACACTATGGTTATCCCGAAATAAGGGAACAGCAGCACAAGGAATGAATACTGTGTGCACAAGCCGACATATTCGAAGTAAATGCGGCCGTCGTGGCGCATCAGGAACAGATAAAGTGCAAGAAAGTAGGTGATGATAACCATTTCCAGCATACAGAAACCGGAAAACTCCCACCAGGTGTGGTTGACAAACTTGTACAGAAGGAAATAGACCAGTCTTGTAACTATCGTCGTAACAAGCACGATGCACATCATTATGGCCGTGTTGAAAAAGAACAGCGATCTGCCCATATCCAACATCTCTTCACTGCCGAAGGGCCTGTAAACCACTATGAATGTGAAGAAAAATACAGCCGGGAAAAGCATATACCACAGATGAGTGGTAAATTTCCCATATAGCTCCGGCAGCTTTAAAGAGTTTGTGGTGATTTGCTTCTGTGCGCTCATTTCGTCCCAGTTGTCTGCAATTGGCCCCAAATATAACATTTTTATCACAATATTGCGCTTTTCTACCAAATCTTTATAAGCGAGCAGAGAGCATAGGCTAATTTTGCCACCGTGAAAACAATTATGGCCATAGTGCTTCTTGCCCTGAACTTCTCCAATGCGGACTACCTGTTTTCGCAAAAGGCAGACTACAAGGCAAGCCTCGATGAACTGCAGAAGATGTTGCCTGCAGCTGCCGACAGCAAAGAGAAAGCTGAAGTGTGCTGGCGGATTGCTCGGGCATATCTGATGCTCGGCGATGCGGCTGAGGGCAAGGACGCCAAACGCAACCTGTTCGCCCAAGGCATTGCCGCCGCAGACCAGGGCATAGCGGCCAATCCTTCAAATTACAAATGTTATATGTGGCGCAGCGCCAACCGAGGCCGTGACTGCCAGACCAAGCCGCTGCCCCAGCAAGCCGCAGCGTCCAGCCAGATCCTTTCCGATCTGGAAACGATTCTGGACAAACTGGGCCGTACAGATTACTCCGAAGCCTGGGAGGCCCTGTCACAGGTATACATCCCGCATCCTCTCAAGTCAGACGATGCCGGAATAAGCTATGCATATATGGCTGCCTTGAAAATCCCCAAGGACGAAATAAGGATATCGACTCTTGTCTGGCTGGCAAACCTCCTCTATGACCGGAACAAAGACGCCTCCGACCGCGAAAAGATAATCAAGTCCAACAGGGAAAAATACGCAGCCGTGGCCAAATCCAATACTGCAAAATACGCGTACTTCGAAGGCAACGCTTCAGTCCCGTGGCTGGATTCATCGCAGAAAGTGCTTTCCGACAGGGAAGAAGCGCGGGCCATCATCCGATACGCAGAGTCAAAATATAACTCCAGGACGGGAAAAACTCCAGTAGACAGACAGGATTATATGGAATTGGTAAAACTCAAGAATAAATGGAATTGAAATTCAACTACTCGCAGGACATAATAGACCTGCAGACGAAATATTCGCTTTTCAAGCGTGTCCTTAACATATTATTCTCACTTACCATAGACGGAGGCTTCGACAAGGAGCTGATGACACGTTCGATCAATCTGTTAATAGAACGTAACGACTGCTTGCGAATCCGTTTCTTCAAAAAAGGGAAGGAAACCCTTCAGACCATTGATGCAGAGCGTAAGATAGGCAACATTCCCGTTGTCAGATTCGACAGCGTCAGTTCAATGGATTCGTTTATGAGGAGTTTCCGCAAAAAACCCACCGACGCCTTCAAGGGACGCGTTCTCGAACCCGTGTATGTCACTGATCCGTCAGGGGCCGAAATGGTCCTTTTCAAGATAAGCCATATGGTTGCGGACACATACGGCATCGGAGTGCTCGTAAACGACCTTATGGGCATATACAACGCCCTGTGCAACGGTACTGAACTCCCCGCAGCACCCGGCAGTTTTGAAACTGTCCTGAAGAAAGACAATGAGTACCGCGCTGACGAAGCTGCCACCAAGAAAGATTACGAATTCTTCAAGGACTACTATGAGAACCGCCACAACAAGGCGCCTATGTATTGCGGAATCCACGGTGACGCGAATGACCGCTGGCTCAAGTTCAAACGCAAAGGGAACATATCGCTGCCTTACCTTATGATACGCTGCGACACTAAGGGTTACCGCTTCGTAATTCCTGCAGCTATCTCACGTCTTGCCCAGAAGTGGTGTGAAGAGAACTCCGTAACAATGAATTCGTTCTTCTTCTACACCTGCGCCATCGCTGCGTCCCTGTGCAACGGCCGCGCCCCCTACCAGCTTCCGCTTGAACTCCTCAACTGCCGCGGCACCGTCGCAGACCGCCGTGCCGCCGGCACCAAAGTCCAGAGCCTCAGCGTATATACCACAGTTGATTACTCCCGCTCATTCAACGATAACATAGCAGACTTCTACGCCGACCAGAATGAACTCTACCGGCATACCCGCCTGTCATATCTGGAAGTTGAAGCAATGCAGCACAAGTTGTGGAAATATTCAATGCTGAGCCAGATCACCAATTTCTGCTTCTCATTCATACCGATGGCGACACCCAAAGGCGTCAGTATGCAGGTCTACAGCAATGGCAAGGGCGCACTTGTAACCTATATGGCACTGATTCACGACGTGAACACCGACGAGATACAAGTTTCCTACGACGTACAGACCCGTATGGTGACTCCGGAGCAACTCATTGAATTCCATAACAGCTATATCCACGTCATTGAAGCTGTTTTGGCTGACCCGACCGGCATACTCTCTGACATATTATGAAAAAGTTAAGGTCCGAGCGTGAAATACAAGCCGACTTCCTCCTCAAGGATGGGGATTACCGCAGCATCCGTGATATGCTGGGGCGCATAAACAGCATTATTCCCGACAAACTTGTCCTGGCCGAACTCGACAAAAACAAAGAAATCAGGTATCATACCTGTCACGACTTGTATGAGGAGGTGATGAATCTCGGTGACGGGCTGCTCGCAGCCGGGCTTGCAGGAGCTCACGTAGCCATTGTCAGCGACAATTGCGTGAGATACGTCATAGCCGACATAACCATATCTTCCGGAGTGGGAGTCGTCACCCCCATCGACGTCAACGCCCCGCAGGAACTGCTGGAAACGCTGCTGGACAAATGCGATGCAACCGCCGTGATGTGCGGCGCCGGCCATCTCGACCGTCTGGTGAAGGCCCGCTCAGCCTGCAGCAAACTTAAGACAATCATTACCATTGACCGCAAGGTCGAAGGCTATCCCTTCTATGAAGAACTTGTAGCGGCAGGAGCGGCACTTAAAAAGAACAGCGTATACCGCAACATCGACCTCGACCTGGACGCCCCGGCGAAGATACTGTTTACCAGCGGCACAACAGGCGCCAACAAGGCCATCGTGCTGACAAACGCCAACCTGACCGCCAATATGATCAACTGTATGGATGTCATCCACACAGTCGGCGAGCAAACTTCGATGAGCGTGCTGCCGATGCATCACGCGACGGAGATCAACACACATATTATGACCCGTATTGGTTGCGGCAGACTGACCTACATCAACGACAATATGCGCAATATGATGACGAATATCAAGTTCTTCCAGCCTGATATCGTGACAGTCGTGCCGATGATAGCCACTGCTTTCTACCGCAACATCTGGGCTGCCGCAAAAAAGGCCGGCAAGGATGAAAAGCTCCGCAAGGGCATCAAGTTGTGCAACCTGCTCCGCAAGTTCGGAATCGACAAGACTCACGAATTGTTCAAGGATGTATTTGAACCGTTCGGCGGCCGCCTTACAATGCTTGTCTGCGGCGGATCGATGCTCAATCCCGTCGTGATCAAAGGCCTGAACGACCTGGGCATCGGCATTCAGAACGGCTATGGCATCACCGAGTGCGGCCCGCTTATCTCAATGAATTCCGAAACCCTTAAGGAGCACCTGAGTGTCGGCCGCCAGTGCCCCGGGCTTGAGGTGAAACTCGCCAATGTGGATGAGAATGGCATAGGAGAACTGTGCGTAAAGGGAAAGAGCGTGGCGAAAGGATATTACAAAGATCCCGAGGCAACAGCAGCTGTGTTCGGAAAGGACGGTTTCTTCAACACCGGCGACAGCGCCCGCATTGACAGCGAGGGCCGCATCTTCCTGATGGGCCGCAAGAAGAACACAATCGTACTCCAGAACGGCAAGAATGTCTGCCCGGAAGAAGTGGAGAACGTTATCGAGAAACATCTCGACTATGCAGACGACATCGTCGTCTATCAATGTGAATACAATTCGGGACACGCTCCCCGCGAAGTCCTCTGCGCCGGACTGTATATCAGCGACGCTGAACGCCGCGCAGACCTTAGCGCCATCAAGGCTGATATGGAGAAGGTCAATGCGGAGCTTCCCGATTACAAGAGAATAGAATATGTTGAACTGCCGGAATCCGGATATGAGAAGACATCGACCCGCAAGATCAAGCGCACTCAGCTGCCTTCGACTTGCTCCGGAAACGGCCTGAACCTTATGTAATAATGGATACTAAAACCCAATTGCTGGATATCATTCAGGATTATGTTGACTATCCTGTTGAAGAAATCGAAACCGACAAATCATTCAAGGCTACTGCCGGTGTGGATTCATTCGTATTCATAGAAATGGTTGGCAGCATCGAAGACCGATTCGGAATCTCAATTCCCAACATCGACCTGAAAAACTTCACTACGATCAACGATATAGTTTCCTATATCGATTATCGCAAGTCAGCATAATATCCGGCACTTATACGTCGGCCGTTCCCTTGATGGTCTTGATGCGGCCGTCGGGTTCGTACTCGAGCTCTACTACCTTGAGGCTGCGGAGCCAAGTGACACCGTTGCTCGGAACGCAGTCGTGATGGAAGAGATACCATTTGCCCTTGAACTCCACGATGCCGTGGTGGGTCGTCCAGCCTACTACAGGAGTAAGGATTACTCCCTGATATGTGAAGGGACCGTAAGGATTGTCACCTATGGCATAGCAGAGGAAGTGGGTGTCTCCGGTAGAGTATGAAAGATAGTATTTCCCATTGTATTTGTGGACCCAGGTGGCCTCGAAGAAGCGGTGAGGATCGCCGTGCTTGAGAGGATTGCCGTCAGCATCCAGAATCTGCACGTCCCGAGGAGCCTCGGCGAACTGCAGCATATCGTCAGAAAGCTTTGCTATCTTGGGGCAGAGAGCAGGCTCGTCATCGGCCGGAAGTTTGATGGGCTCGATGGCGTCGTTGTTGCGGTAGCGCTGCAGCTGACCTCCCCAGATTCCTCCGAAATAGAAATAATACTCGCCCTTGTCTTCCAGTATGCAGTAGTCGATGCTGTAAGATCCCCTTATCGGATCGGGTTGAGGGATGAACGGGCCTACCGGACTGTCAGCGACAGCGACGCCACAGCGGAAGATGTGGGTCTTGTCCTTTGCCGGGAAGTAGAGGTAGTACTTGTCACCCTTCTTGGCGATGTCGCAGTCCCACAGATGGCATTTAGCCCAGGGAATATCTTCCAGTTTCAAGATTACGCCGTGATCCTTGAATTCGCCGTTTTCCACGTCATCAGTGCTGAGCACGTGATAATCTTTCATATTGAAATGGTTGCCGAGATCGTCCTCGGGCACGCCTGAATCCCAGTCGTGTGAGGGATACACATAAAGTCTGCCGTCGAACACGTGCACTGACGGGTCTGCCATATAATCAGAAGGGAAGATGTATTTCGGAGTTTTCATAATAAATAAAGTTGATTCTTACAGATATGGAGCGTTTCTACAAATATAAGTTTTATTTTGCGCAAATCAGAATCCTGTCGAGGATTTCTCCCTCGTCCAGAGCCGTGATGGTCAGGGTATGTTTTCCGGAGAAGATTTCCAAGGCAGTCCCGACGACCGGATCGTCAATACCGACCGAGACTGTCACCCGTGAGTTCCCGTCAATTATGAATGCACCCCTGCTGCAGGCGCACAAGATTGAAAGAATTGCTACAGAAAGAACAATACTACGATATTTCATTGCATTCGCTTTTTAATTCAAAGACATTAACCTCACAGGACCCATCAGTCCGGAAGGCTGAAGCGGAGCGTAACGGCTGAAAAACTTGAAATTGACGATGGCGTAGCGTCCTTGTGATGGGCGGGGCTGATTGTTTTCAAGCCACTGCGGAACTTCCTTCATCATACTGCCCACCATCGGACTGCCCGGAGCGTGGGAATACCTGAAAGGTTCACCCCAGACAATGTCGTCAGGTTCGAATTCATCCCCGATCATACGGTTTACCCATAGATTGGTGACACGGATTTCCAGTTCATTGTCCCCATCCTTCAGCGCAGCGCTTACATCAGCCACGAAGGGCGGACGCCACAACAGTCCGCACGAAACGCCGTTGATGAAGACTTCAGCCAGATTGTGCACCTCACCGAGGACAAGGAAGGTCTTTTGTCCCCGTGAAGGCTTTGTTGCCTGGAATGTCTTGCAGTAGGTTGCAGTGCCGGAGAAATACTTCACTCCAGGCTCAGGGTTGTCCTTCCAGTCCGTAAGACTTTCCATAGATATCTGAGCGGGTGCTCCGAGTCCTTCGGGAAAGTTCACTGTCCAGGGACCTTCGAGCGTCTGTCGGGGAGTGAGCGCCAGGGATGAAGGCGCTCCGCCCGGATTGAGAGTCACAGGCAGCCGTTTATCGCCGTGAAGGACGACGAACTCAGAGCCGCCCGGATCCAACACTAGTCCCTTTATGAACGGCAGGTCTGCCGTCACTGCCTTTTCGGCATCCTGGTTGGAAACGAAATAGATATCTATGTCCGCGTCACGGCGATGGATCCAAAGGATGTCTCCTTCGACCTGATTGTCGACGAAATCTCCCCGCTGAAGCAAAGCCTGGCACTTTGCAAAATAGTTGAAGAGAACTTTTGCCCCGCCAGCCTTCCACCAGGTGCTGCCGGGAGTGAACTGCGTGCCCCACTGGCCGAAGGTCATACCGGGTTCTGCCCACGGCCAGGGATTGGCTGCGCCGGCGTGCAGCATCAGCCGGTTGATTCCTACGCAGAACACCTTGTCGGCCATCACCTTGAGACTGAAGGGATCATCTTCCCAGGCATTCAGCGGCCAGCAGGTGAAACCTTCGGCATAGACCTCGCGGCGGCCCATCTTATGAGCCAGTTCGGATATCTGGTAGATGCTGCGTCCGCCCCAGGTAGGAGGGTTGGTCCAGAACTCACCGCAGAGTATGAAATCCTCATCCTGCATTGCGACCTTTTCCGGATTGAGCGGGTCTCCGTAGGGCTGGATCAGAAGCCTCATACCGGGAGTCTGTTTCACCAGTTCAGACATATATGCGTAATAGTTCTCGGCGAAGAGGTCCTCGATAGTGGCCTTCCAGTCTTCCTCGAACTGTTCCTTGCCCTCCATCGGGATTCCGGCGAGCGCAGGCAGCCAGCTGCGCAGCGCATAGCCGCGATGTGCGGCGAACTCCTCCTCCATACGCGGAGTCCAGTTCTGGCTGTGCTGCTCATAACTGTCAATCTCGAAATTCACCAGAGTCTTCCCGGCCAGTTCACCTGCTATTTCAAGAATCATCGTGGGATAACCTTCAAAGAAACGGTGCACTGCTTCACGGTTCATTTTGTCGCATTCGAGACCTGCACCGGATGCGGGGGATGTGGAGGCATTCCGCCTTCCGGACGGAGTATAACCGAAACGCAGGACAGTCCAGCGTCCGCTCTCCGGCGCCCAGTCAAGCCTTCCAGACGAGTCCATCTTTCCAGTAAGGTCCACAACGTCTGCTGTCGCTACAGCGGTCTTGCCATCCGGCACGGCCAGCACGCAGATGTCCCGGTAGAAATCCAGATTTGTTTCCGGCTGCGCCAGGCGCACGCCAGTCTGAGCGGCCTGTACCTTTGTTGCCGTCCAGACCAGAGCATGCATCGCATATTCAGGTGTAATGTCGACATAAGCGCTCGATGACCAGCCGGGGCAGTTATGAGTGCCGAAAGTGAGCCCCAGGCGTGCGCATTCCTGCATAGCGAAGCGCATAAGTTCCTTCCACTCCGGGGAAGCGATCGGATTCTTTTCGTACAGGAATTCTGTCTGCTCGGGGCCTCCTACCTGGAAGTTCTGCACACCGCCGAGTCCAGCTGCCGCGTATGCTTCAAGATCGTGAGTGATGCCCTCTTTGGTGACCCAGCCGTCCATCCACTGCCAGATCATTACCGGCTTGGCTTCCTGCGGAGGATTGTCAAACGCAGAGATTATTTCTTTTTCGCTTCGGGAAGTACATCCAGCCGCAAGAACAGCGTACAAGCAGGCCTGATATAGTATATAACGGTTAAAAGCCTTCATACGGAAGTTTTTAGATGTTTGAAGTTAGCAATTTTTTTCGGAGAAACTGAGTTCAAAATTACTAACAGGGCGCTGCAGCGCCGTGGCGCAGTGTGCGATGTGTACGGAGGACAGGACAAGGCGCCTGCAGGCGCTAGCGAAGGCCGTGAGGCGAGGTATGTGCTGATAGCAGGCCGTAGCGGCGGGGTTTGGGGCAGGGCCCCAGTAACAAAGAGCATATCCCCCTCGAGGGGGATGTCGCGAAGCGACAGGGGGTGAGGAAATACCTCAAAAAAAAAGCAACCGGCAGATGCCGATTGCTTTTTTTGTTGAGGTAGACGGGCTCGAACCGCCACTAAGAGGACCAGAATCTCTTGTGCTGCCATTACACCATACCTCAAGAGCGTCCGCAAAGGTATAAAAAATTATTGTTTCTCCAACAAAACTGTTGCATAAGATGCAACTCCTTCTTCTCTTCCCACAAATCCCAGCTTCTCGGTAGTGGTCGCCTTGACAGAAATGCAATCCTTGTCAACCTTCAGTACTTCTGCGATTTTCTCGCGCATTTGTTGTATGTAAGGAGCTATTTTCGGCCTCTGGAGCAAAAGTGTTATGTCGGCATTGACCAGACTGTAGCCTTGCTCCGCCACAAGGTCTGCAACCCTGGACAGCAGGATGGTGCTGTCGATGTTCGAATACTGCGGGTCGGTATCCGGGAAATGATGGCCGATATCCTCAAGAGCCACTGCCCCGAGCATTGCATCGCACAAAGCGTGCAATATCACATCTCCGTCCGAATGAGCCACACATCCTTTAGGGTTCGGAATCTCGACTCCTCCCAGAACAAGGCGATATCCCGTCGCAAGCACGTGTACATCATAACCGTTGCCAATTCTGAAACTGCTCATAATAATTCGATTGTTAAATGTAATTCAGATATATCGCTGCCACTGCCGTGAGTGCAGCCGTCTCGATGCGCAACCTTGATGTGCCCAGGGAGACCGGCTGCCAGCCCTTCTCCACAGCCAGGCGCATCTCTTCCCGGCTAAAGTCCCCTTCGGGGCCGATCATTATCGCGTATCGGTCACTCCTGGCTTCAGCCAAAGCATCACTGATAGAAATTTTCTTGACACCGAGGAACTCCGTATCGTCGCAGTAGCAGATGAACTTCGACACATCCGCATCAAATGGCCCTGAAAGGAAATCTTTGACCTTAACCGCATCATCTACCTGGGGCACCGCACCCTTGTGAGACTGCTTCGCGGCAGATACTACTATACGTTCACAGCGTTCCTTCTTGAAAACCTTCCGCTCCGAGTAATCTCCGAACAGCGGAGTGATCCTGTCGACGGCTATTTCCGTCGCCTTTTCGGCGAACCATTCGAAACGGTCTATATTCTTAGGGGGAGCGACTGCCATCCAAAGCTCGTAAGGATGGGAACCGTAAGACTCTTCAACCTTCAGGACAGTGAATCCGACTGCTTTGGCATTGGCATCATCAAGGCGGCACTCATACATACTGCCGCGGCCGTCGACGATGTGGATTATGTCTCCCGCGACGTGCCTGAGCACCCTTATGCAGTGGTTGCTTTCCTCCTGGTCGAGCGTGCGGCCGCCAGTTGCTATGTCCCTCGAGTAAAAGAGTTCCATATTATTTGTATTATTCCCTGATGACCTTGACCTCGCCGTCCAGTCCGACTTTGATTATCTGCGAAGAGATACCCGTAGCGCCCTCCTCATAGCAGGGGTCCACGATATGGTCGACTTCGTCAAGGATGGCTGCATTGATATCTTCAAAAGATGCCGGCGCCTCCTCCCCGGAAATATTGGCGGATGTAGAGACTATAGCACCGCCGAAACGGCGGCAGAGCTGTCTGCAGAATTCACTCTGGGGAACCCTGATACCGACACTTCCGTCTTCCGCCACAACATTCTCCGCCAGGCCCATAGCGCCGGGATAGATGATGGTCATCGGCTTATCATTAACCTCGATCAGCTCTATGGCCATCTGAGGTATAACCTTGACGTAGCGGCCTATCATATCTGCGTCAGCCACAAGGGTTATAAGGCTCTTGGCGTCGCTGCGCTGCTTGATTTCAAAAACTCTCGCTACCGCATCCTTGTCGGTGGCATCACATCCGATGCCCCACACAGTATCGGTAGGATACAATATCACGCCCCCTTCCTTGAGAACCTTGACGGCGGCATCTATTTCCTGTTTGAGATCTTCTTCCATAATTTATCTGTAAATATGCGTAATGACCGGATAGTGGTCAGAATATTGCTCTCTTTTAATCTCGTTCCTGTAGGCGCTGTACTCCTTGGGGAACAAGATATAATCAATCCTCAAAAAAGGCCAGAAATAAGCATAGCTCGCTCCGAAGCCCTCTCCAGCCTCCGCGAAACTGTCTTTGCGCCCCTTATGGAGCTTATAGTATGTATGCGAAACGGGTGTGTCGTTGAAATCTCCGCAGATTATCACCGGATACTCACACTGGCTGCAATGCTCGAGGATGTCTTCCACCTGCTGCGCACGGACCTTGTTTGAACCTCTGAGTTTGTCGTGCACCTCACGGACTTCTGATTTCAACTCGCCTTTGGTGGCCATACGCTGTATCAGGTTGGTGAAGGAGATGGAATTTGACTGGAGGTGGCAGTTATAAACCCTGAGTATCTCACCGTCTATGTCCAGGTCTGCCCAGATGCACATATTGCTGCTTTTCTCGAACTTGATATGGCCTCCGTCAAGGACAGGATAACGGCTCAGGATAACATTTCCGTACAAAGGCTTGCTGGTCACGAAATACTGGAAGCGGTTGGGCAGCTTAGAGAGAAAACTCTCATAGCCGTCCATACCTGGCATCGAAAACTCCTGAAGGCAGACAATGTCGGGATTTTCCTGCTTGAGGAAGTCTTCCACTCTGGCAGTGTTTGCCGCCGCAGTCTGCTTGTCAAGCGAGAGCTCCATCTTGCCTACATTATATGTCAGTATCTTGAACGGCTTCCCTTCCGGAACCGTCTCTTCGCCGCCCAGCTTGACGAAAAGGTCGGCATAGAACAGAGTAGGCAGCATCACAAGGAAAGACAGGAATGCTATGTAGCGGAGCCGTACCAGAGCTACGATGAAAACAATCAGGTTGAAGGCCAGTATAGGGATGAAATACAGACCGAAAAACATCAGCACCGACGACAGGTCAGAGGGTTTCAGGTACACGGACACGTACGCCAGCAACAGCGCTGCAGCTCCCGCAAGAGCAAAGAGTTTCAGCAGAAAGTCGCCGAAAGAGAAACGGACGGAACGGGGTTTCTTCTTCTCCGACTTTCCCCATTTGGGTTCTGTCACGTTTTTGTATTTGCGGACCCTGGGCATAGGCTAGTAATACATCCTGTTTTTCTTCTTCCAGTAAAGGATCAGCAGCAGGCCGAAGAGCATACCGCCCAGATGTGCGAAATGTGCGATATTGCCGCCCATCCCGGTGATGCCGGTGACAAGCTCGATAGCGCCGAAAATCACGACGAACCATTTTGCCTTCATTGCAACCGGGGGGAAGATAAGCTGGAGGATATGGTTGGGGAAAAGCATAGCATATCCCAACAGCACGCCATAGATGGCACCTGACGCGCCTACGGTAGGTATTGCCATCAGTGATGTGGCCTTGGCCATATCACCTATAGCCTGAAAATGCTCTATCTGGAGATGCAGCACGAGATTGTGGCAGAGCGCTGCTCCAAGTCCTGTGACGAAATAGAACAGGAGGAACTTCTTGCCTCCCCACATTCTCTCCAGTGAGGTTCCGAAGATCATCAGGGTATACATATTGAAGAACAGGTGCCAGAAACCGCCGTGCATAAACATATGGGTCACCATCTGATACCACTTGAAAAGAGGAGATTCGAACGGGAAAAGGGCAAGATATTCATAAGCCCTGTCACCGATGAGCATTGTGCCCAGCAGTATGATCGTATTTATGACTATAAGGTTTTTGACCACAGGTGTGGTCATCCTCCAGAAATTGTTCATAGCTTCTTTTCTATATCTTCATCAGTCAAGATTGTGAATGTCCTGCCGCCGGAAGGAGCAGTTTCGCTCTGACGGCAGTCAAGCAGCTGCTTCACCAACAATTGTGCCCCGGCGGCATCGACCCTTTTTTGGTCTCCGAAAGCCACTGAATGTGCCAAAGTGACAGCATCTCTTGCAGCATCGTCTCCCAAAGTGCCGTGCCTGATGTCATCTATTATCATCGATATTGCCTCTTCAACACCTTTGCTGTCTGTGTTCATTCCGGCAGGAAGGCCGTAAATGACGATTGAATTCTGGCCGAGGTCTCTGAGGTCAAAGCCCAGCCGTCCGAAGAGATCTGCGTTGTCTAAAGTAATCTCGTGGTCTTCCGGGCTGAGGTCAAGGCTCAATGGATAGAGAGACTGTTCCGTCACGGGCTGCTTCTCGGCCAGCTGGGGGAAATACTCTTCATAGAGGACCCTCTCCCTGGCCCTGGGTATGTCTACCACCATAAGGCCTTTGTCCACCGGCACTGCGATATATCTGGAACCGAACACGATTGCTGGTTGCAGTGCACTGACGCTCCCGCCGCTGACACGCACCGGGATATCCTCCCTAACCCGGCTTTCCATCTCGAACGGGTCAAAAAGCGGGTCATAGTTGATCTTGGGAGGCGGAGTGTAGCCTGACGTCTCCTTCGTCATCGCGGGGAACTCTATCGAAGGCACCTGGTCGAAATCAAAACTCGGAGTGAATGCATTCTGGCCCAAGGCTTTGCGCACTGTAACGCTCAATATTTCGAAAATCATCGCCTCGTCTTCGAACTTGACTTCAGTCTTTGCCGGATGTATATTGACATCGACCGTCGAAGGGTCGACTTCAAGGAATATGAAATACGAAGGAGCAAAACCATCTTTCAGCAGATGTTCGTAAGGCTTGCAGACAGCCTTGTAAAAGTATGGACTCCGGAAATAACGGCCGTTTACGAAGAAATACTGGTTGTTCTGCACCTTGCGGGCTTCTGCAGGGGCACCGACGTAGCCGTTGATTTTCACCAGGGATGTTTCAACGGAAATGTCAACAAGCTCCTTCGCGAGGGCTGCTCCGCCGAAGTCGACTATGCGCTGTTTTGCATTGTTTACTGCACGCAGGTTATAGAGTGTTTTCCCGTTATGGATGAAAGTGAAGGAAATCGAAGGATGCACTATGACAACGCGGGAAAACTCCTGCACCAGATGCCTCAGCTCTGCAGCGTCCGACTTCAGGAACTTTCGCCGTGCGGGAGTGTTATAGAAAAGATCCCTGACTTCTATGCTGCAACCCTTGGGGGTGGAAGCAGGCTCGGCATAGGTAATCTTCGATTCGGAGCAACGGACCTCGAAGCCCACCTCGTCTTCCTGCCTGCGGGTGCGCAGAGTCACCCTGGACACTGCTGCTATGGAAGCCAGGGCTTCTCCCCTGAATCCGTATGTGATGATGCTTTCAAGGTCTTCTGCAGTGGAGATCTTGGAGGTGGCGTGCCGCTCGAAACAAAGTTTCGCATCTTCGGGGCTCATACCGGAGCCGTTGTCAACGACACGGATAGATGTACGCCCGGAATCTTCGACGACCACGGATATATCGTCAGCACCAGCATCGATGCTGTTCTCCAACAATTCTTTGAGAGCAGATGCCGGACGGTTGACTACTTCTCCCGCTGCTATCAGATTGGCTATATTGCCCGGCAGAACATTTATCATTACTGCTGAAGAAGAACGTTGATACCCATAGTGAAATAGTAGACTGCGATGACAGCCAGCAGCAGAGATACGATGATGATGATAGTCCTCAGCTTGGTGTTGGTGGTCTTGCGCCGGTTGCTGTCGATACCGTTGCGGTATGCGTCACGAATAAGGATGCCGGGCACATATCCGTCCCTGAGATGATTCTTCACCTCGCCTTTTCCATCTTCGGTTTCATCCGCGCCTTTGCCTTCCCAAGGAGCCTTGGGGTCATACTCTTTGCCGTACTTGGCGTAGCGCTCCTTCATCTTCTCTTCCTTCTCATTCCAGTAGCGGGGTTCGTAATGGAATACCCTGTGCTTGGGTGTAGGTAAAAAACTGATGCCCATAATATATCGTATTTAATCGTTTTCCAGGTCTAAAGTCCTGCTTCCGTCGTCAGCGACGGTGATATGCACTCTCAATGTCTCCTCCGGGAGCAACGGTTCGACTTTTTCAGGCCACTCTATCAGACAGAGGCTGCCCGAATAGAGGTACTCCTCAAAACCGATATCCACAGCCTCCTTGAGAGAGTCTATGCGGTAGAAGTCGAAATGGAAGATGCTGTCTCCGTCTGCAGCGCGATATTCGTTGACAATTGTGAATGTCGGGCTGCAGACGTCATCTTCCGCGCCGAAAAACTTGCACAGGGCGCTGATGAAAGTAGTCTTCCCAGCTCCCATACTGCCATAAAAAGCCACTATCCTGTCCTCTCCCAAAGCAGCGGCAAATTCTTTCGCTGCAGCATCTATTTCCTCAAGGCTTTTTATGGTTATCGTTCTCATTTCCCTTTGTTAAAATCCTCCAAAGCCTTGTAGAAGGCTTCAATATTGGCAGGTGACACACCGGGAGGCGTATCGCAGCCGGATGACAGCACAAAGTTAGGATATTTTGCCGTTGCTTGAAGAAGTTCGCTGGTGACTTTGTACATTTCTTCGGGACTTGCCTGCTTGAAAACGGAAACAGGGTCTACGTTGCCGAAAGCAAGCGCATCGGCAGGACAGCCTTCAACAGCCTGGACCATATCGATCTTGTTGCCGAAATGGAAGCCCCAGGCACCGGTGGCAACCATCGCTTCGGTGCAGTGGCCGGTGTTTCCGCAGTTGTGGAGCACCACGGCAAAACTTTCATCCTGCACGGCGTCGATGATCTTCTTCACATACGGAGTGCACCACATCAGGTTGTCCTCGTTTGACAGAAGGCCGGAAGCCGGCTCTGCCATAAGAACAGCAGGACATCCTGTTTCTTTGATCGCCTTCACATATTTGAGGAGGAATTCGGTGCATTTGTCAAGCAGCACCTGCATAGCCTCGGGCTCGATGTAGATTCCCATCATAATCTCCGTCATACCGTAGAGGCGGCCTGCCAGGGAGAACGGGCCTATGCATCCTGCAAAAACAGGTTTGGGCAATGTGGCGGCAAGTTTGTCTGCCTTAAGATATTCGGGAATCCTGCCAGCCTCCAGGGACGGCACTTCCAAAGCCTCGATAGCGGCTGCATCTTCTACCAGACGGCCTTCAATAGAAGGGATGGCTTCATAACTGAAAGATACGCTGGCGCCGAAAGCCTGGGCCTCTACACTGAGGTCCATAATGGTGGTGAGAGCTGCAGACTGAGGATACTTTTCGCACAATGCCTTGACGGCCTCATAGTGAATCTGGCCGGAGCTGACGGCCTCTTTTACGTTGTAGCCGAGCATCTCGATGCCCGGATGTGTCATTACGGGAACGGCAGCCCTTGCAGGGCATGCGATTATTTCCTTCTTCCAGTCGTTGACATTCATTTCTTTTTAATTTTCAAACGGTTCTTATAACAATCTTTGCGGCCGCAGATGGCGCAGCCGTATTCTCTTTTTTGTACTTCGGCCCCGACCGAGATGATCCCGCTCACGGATTTGATGGGATACATCAGGCAGGAATCATTGAGGGTCACGCCGCAGGTGGCACCTTTGAAACGCGAGAAAATCTCCCTCTGGTCGGACAGCACCCAGCCGCAATAGCCGGGACTGTAGGAATTGCTGACCCCCTGATCCGGATAATCAGCCTCTATAGCTTTGGCACACTCTCTGACAGTGGCCTCGGCTATTTCACTCCCGATAAGGTCCGCAGCATAGACTTTAACTATGTCGCCCTCCTCGGAAATCTTGTTGATTTCTTCCTGGAACTCCAACCCCGCGGTCGCGATGAACAGGATGTATTTCTCAGCGCCGGAAAGGCCTTTCATAATTATTCCCTTCGGCGAGAGACCGTCGACAGTAGATTCGATGTAATGGAACTGAGGATGGCAAATCGGAGCGAACCTCTCGAGCAGCCCTTCAACTATGGACTTCATATCTTCCGGAGGAAAATCCGGGTCAGGATAGCCCATTGAACGGTATATCTCATAGAGGTCGAGCGAAATGTCCGACATTGTCATCCTGCGGAAATCCATAGCTCAGACGAGGGATTTTGCCAGTGCTACAGCTTCGTTTGCATTGGCGCTGTATCCATCGGCGCCTATCTCTTTGGCGAAAGCCTCGCTGATGGGAGCGCCTCCGACCATTATCTTGACGCTGTTGCGCAGGCCGGCGGCAGTCAGCGCGTCGATGACGACTTTCATATTGCCCATAGTGGTGGTGAGCAGGGCTGAAAGCGCAAGGATGTCAGGGTGATGCTGGTTCACTGCATCGACTATTTTCTGGTCAGACTGGTCTACACCAAGGTTGATGACTTCGAATCCGCAGCCTTCGAGCATCGAGGCTACGAGGTTCTTTCCGATGTCGTGCAGGTCACCTTTGACTGTAGCTATGACTATCTTGCCCATCGAGGTGACACCTGAACCCTGCATCATTGGCTTGAGAAGTTCAAGTGAACCTTTCATTGCGCGTGCAGCCATCAGCAGGTTGGGAACATAAGCCTGTCCGGCTTCGAACTTTGCACCGATGTCTTCCATGGCTTTGATCATATAATTGTTGACCAGGTCACCAGGCTCAGCACCGGCTGCAATCGCTTCTTTGGTGGCGGCAACTGCATTATTCAGGTTGCCTGTAAGGATTGCATCGTGTAGTTGGGGAAATTCTGCCATTATAAGTGATATTATTATTGTTGTTGGGTTTCGAATTTACAAAAAAGCAAAAGAAAAATCATTAACTTTGAGAAAATATCGCCCTTTTGTAAAACCTTTATCTCTTTTTATAATGAATGCCGATCAAATAAAGCTGATTGAAGAAACCTTGGACCACAAAAACGCCAAGATCCCCGTAGCACTTATCGCCGACAGCCCCTGGATTCCCGGGTACTGCGGACATACTTTCATTGATTATTACGCCAACACCAAGTTGTTCATCGAGGACAACCAGAAAATCACCAAGGACTTCCCGGACGCTATCTTCATCCCCGGATGGTGGGTTGAGTACGGAATGACCGCAGAGCCTTCCGGCTTCGGATGCTCGCTTTGCTTCTACGATGACAACCTTCCCCATCTGCGCCCCTTGACCGAGGACCTCGACAAAGCCCGCGAAGTGTTCGGCAACATCCATACTCCCGACCCCCGCGTCGACGGTGTGATGCCCCTGCTGCTCAATCAGCAGCGGATATACCAGCCGATTATGGAAGCCCAGGGTGAAGAAGTCTATATGGTCTGCGCCCGCGGTCCTTTCACTGTCGCCTCCCATATGTTCACAGTCACCCAGCTGCTGATGCTTATGATGATGGATCCCGACACCGCATCCGTCCTTCTGGAGAAGAGCACCCAGATGGTCATCGACTGGCTGAACGCCCAGCTGGAGAACGTCAAGACCGCCAAGGCCATAATGGTTCTGGACGACGTGTGCGGATACTTCAGCCCCGACGATTTCCAGACTCTCTGCCAGCCCTATATGCAGAGGGTTTTCGACGCCTTCCCCGGATACCGTCATTTCTTCCACAATGACTTCACCTCGAATTCGTGCTATTCACATCTCGAGGAGATGGGCGTAGACGCCTTCAACTTCACCCATATGGAAGACATAGTTGCAAGCCGTAAACTTGCAGGAGACAAAGTCGTCCTGATGGGTAACGTTCCGCCGATGCTTCTCGTCAATGACACTCCCGAGAACGTCTACAAAGCCACCAAGGATATAGTAGAGAAATATATAGCCGGCAACGGAAGCCACCACGGCCTGCTCCTCAGCACCGGAGGCGGCCTGCCGATGGGCGCGAAAAAAGAGAACATCGACGCCCTCATTGCCGCAGTTGCTGACATTAATAAAACATTATAGCCGTGAAACGCATAGTTACCATGATCATTGCCGCCTTATTCATCAGCGGCATCGGTCTTTCTGCACAAGATATGAGCGCCGTCATCAAGGCCGGCAAGAAAGCTCCCGCATTCAAGCTGCCAACCCCCGACGGAAAGCTTGTTTCGCTCAGCGACTTCAAGGACAGGTATCTCGTCATAGATTTCTGGGCATCCTGGTGTCCCGACTGCCGCAAGGAGAATCCTGAGCTGGTTAAGATTCACGCCAAGTATGCTCCCAAGGGAGTGGCATTCCTCGGAGTGTCCTTCGACACTGAGCGCGATGCCTGGCTGCGCGGCATTGAGAGCGATTCCCTCAACTGGACGCAGGTCAGCTCCCTCGTCAAATGGAAGGAGACACAGATATCCAAGGACTACGGTGTCAACTGGATCCCTACTTTCTACCTGATAAACAAGAAAGGAAAGGTCATCGGCGCATACATCACCGCCGAGTCGTTGGCCGCCGCCCTGGAGAAGCTGGCCTACTGATCCTTCTCAGCGTCCTGAAACAAAAGACCGCAAGTTGTGAAGCTTGCGGTCTTTTGATTATTGACGGACTGTGATTTAGAAGATGCTGTAAGCCACCACAAGTCCTGCGACTACGATTGAAACCATCGACATCAGTTTGATGAGGATGTCGAGCGAAGGACCGGTAGTATCCTTGAACGGGTCGCCGACAGTGTCTCCCACTACGGAAGCTTTATGGGCATCAGAGCCTTTGCCTCCATAGTTGCCTTCTTCGATGTACTTCTTGGCATTGTCCCAGGCACCGCCCGCATTGGCCATATATACCGCAAGGACGATCGCCGTGCTCAGGCCGCCGACAAGAAGGCCGACAACGCCGGCCACGCCGAATATGAGACCTATCACGATGGGGATGATTATGGCAAGCAATGCCGGAACTGTCATTTCTTTCTGGGCTCCCTTGGTGGAAATCTGGACGCAGCGCTGATAATCAGGAACTGCTTCACCGGTGAGGATACCTTTGATCTCGCGGAACTGGCGGCGGACCTCAGTGACCATATTCTCAGCAGCACGTCCCACCGCATTGATGGTCAGGCCGCTGAAGAAGAATGCCACCATAGCGCCGAGGAAGATGCATACCAGCACGATGGGATTCATCAGACTTATGTCATAGTACTTGACAATATCTATGATGGATGCATCGCTCAATGCCACAGAGGTTCCGTCTGCGAACTCAAGCACGTTCTGCCCGATGTGGCTGAAGGCTATCTTGATCTCTTCAAGGTAAGAAGCGACGAGGGCAAGGGCGGTCATCGATGCGGAACCGATGGCGAAGCCCTTTCCGGTAGCAGCCGTGGTGTTACCAAGAGCATCGAGGCTGTCTGTGCGGTGGCGGACTTCTTCGGGAAGTTTTGACATCTCTGCAATACCGCCGGCATTGTCGGCCACGGGACCGTAAGCATCGGTAGCCAGAGTGATGCCGAGGGTTGAAAGCATACCCACAGAAGCTATTGCGATACCATAAAGACCATGCTGCACATTGGTAGCGGTAAGAAGATTATGGATATCGAAATTGATGGCGCACAGGTACGACAGGATGATCGACACACCGATTACGGTCACAGGGATCGCCGTAGAAATCATTCCGGTGCCGATACCGTTAATGATGACTGTTGCAGATCCGCCTGTATCAGCACTCTTGGCTATGGCCCTGGTCGGTTTGTACGAATGTGAGGTGTAATATTCCGTAACCTTTCCGATAATGACACCGGCGAGCAGGCCGATCACTACTGCCGTGGCAAGCAGATACCAGTTGGGGATGCCGAGAAGATAAAGGATGACGAACGAGCAGGCGGCAATGAGGACAGCGCTGAAGTTCACTCCACGGCTGATTGAGCCGAGAAGGTCCTTCATCGATGCATTCTCTTTGGTCTTGACCAGGAATATTCCGATGATTGAAAGGAAGACTCCTATTGCTGCTATCAGCATAGGAGCCATCACGGCCTTTACCTGCATCCCTTCCCCCTGAGGGGCAAAGGCTGCCGCACCGAGAGAAACGGCGGCAAGGACCGATCCGACGTAACTTTCATAAAGGTCAGCACCCAGACCGGCGACGTCGCCGACATTGTCGCCGACATTATCTGCTATGGTCGCAGGGTTGCGGGGGTCATCTTCAGGGATTCCGGCTTCGACCTTTCCCACAAGGTCGGCTCCGACATCAGCCGCTTTTGTGTAAATACCGCCGCCGACACGGGCGAACAATGCCTGGGTGGAAGCACCCATACCGAATGTCAGCATTGTAGTGGTGATGACAATCAGTTTCTGCGTTCCGTCTATATCGACAAAACGATTGAGGATGAGATACCACAGAGCGATATCGAGCATTCCCAGGCCGACTACTGTGAGTCCCATCACAGCTCCGCTCCTGAAAGCGACGGTGAGGGCTTTGTTAAGAGATTTCGTTGCCGCGTGGGCGGTACGGGATGATGCATAGGTCGCTGACTTCATACCGAAGAAACCGGCCAGACCGGAGAAGATACCTCCGGTGAGGAAAGCGAAGGGAACCCAGTTGTTCTGAACGTGGAGTCCGTACGCCAGGAAGGCAAAGAAGACCGCAAGGCATATAAACACGATGATTACGACTTTATACTGCTGACGCAGATAAGCCATTGCACCTTGTCTTATGTACATTGCAACTTGTTTGATACGGTCAGTACCCTCATCTTCACGCTTCATCGACCTGTAGAAGAAAAAGGCGAAACAAAGCGCAATGATGGAAGCAGCAGGTACAAACCAGAAAATGGCTGGAACGTGTTGCATAATAAATATGTATTAAGAGAGGGGTGAAAAACAAAAAATTCGCTTTGCAATTTAAGCATAAAAAACGGTAATTCCTATAGCTCGGGGCATAAAAAAACCGGCATCGGGCCGGTTTTTTGAGTTTTTATACAGAATCTTGCAATTATTCCCCCTTTACGGGAACTGACAGCACTGCTTCCAAAGCTTTATGAGGTGTGAGGTCACGCTTGAACAGCAACGGGTAGTTGGTCCTGCCGGGGATGGGAGAGCCATTCTTCCAAGACGCGCCGTCGTGAAGGCCCCAGAAAGTGACGCGGTCTATCTGATCGCGGTGGTTGTAGAATATCTTGAAGAGTTCCTCATATCTTGCGGCAAGCTGGTCTTCGACTTCTTCCGGCAGACCGTCTTTGTACGGATCCAGGAATTCTTCGAATTCTTCAAGCTGATACTGAGGGTCCTGGAGGGACTTGCCTATCACCTGACCTTCCTTCGATATGGGAAGAACGTCGACATCAAGCTCGGTGATCATAACCTTGACGCCGAGGTCGGCCAGCTGCTCGATGGCGCTCTCGATGTATTCTGTCTTGGGGTAGTTGAGGCCCCAGTGAGCCTGGATGCCGACTCCGTCCACTTTCAAACCGTCTGCGCGCAGCCTGCGGACAAGATTCACGACACCTTCGAGTTTTGAAGGACGCCATACATTGAACTCATTGTAATAGAATTCTGTTCCTTCGGGAGCATATTCGTTGGCGAACTGGAAGGCCAGCTTCGCAACTTCATATCCGTCGCCGCCGAAAGCCTTGACCCAGCCAAGGTCACGGAAGCCGCCGTCTTCGGCCACTATTTCATTCACCACATCCCAGGCATCCACCTTGCCGGCGAAATGCGTCACAACAGTTTCGATGTAGCTGCGGAGAGTCTCGACAAGTTCTGCACGGCTCTTGGGCGTACCGTCCGGCCTCTCCCAGAAGAAAGAAGGGGTCTGGTTGTGCCAGCACAGGGTGTGGCCGAGCACGAACATTCCGTGTTCCTTGCCGAACTGCACATACGCGTCCGCAGGGCCGAAGTTCCAGACTTCGGGGCCGGGATGCAGACTCTCAGGCTTCATACAGTTGTCAGGCGACAACGCATTGAATTGGGAAAGCAGAAGGTCGACAGCCTGGGGATTGCGTCCGCTGACCATAAACGGGCTGATAGCGCAACCCATCTTGAAACTGCCGGAATAGGCCTCTTTCAGAGAACCGGCCTCAGGCTCCGGAGATTCACACGAAACTGACAAAACAACTGCAATTGCAAGGAGGAATAAAACTTTCGTCTTCATAGGAAAAAGTGTTTGGACAAATATACGATTTCGCGATGTATATGCAAAGTCTGACCTATGAGAAACGGACTACGGTCAGTTCCTGCGCGAAACGCTCCACTCCTTGCTGGATCTTGTCTATTGTCTTGCGCCTGGGCTTTCGACGGCCGTGAAGATAATGACCAAGCTGCGTCTGGTTCACACCAGTAATCACTTCAAGCCCGGCAAGACTGAATGCTTTCCCGTAGTATTGTAAGAAACTGGCAGTATCGTAGTAAAAATCATACTCAACCTCTTCAAAATATTTTCCGATTGAATGATAATACTGCCTCATTTCATCGTAAGATACGTTGAAATCGTCGATGGTCTCTTGTACCGTCTTGCCTTCTCCTATACAACTGTAGTCCAAAGGAGTGTCATCCATATAAGCTGAATAGCCATATGACGACATTTCTATAAACACCTTTATTTTTTTCATATCAATCTATGTAAGTCCCGATACTTTTTTAATTTTTCTCAATGTGCCTGATGCCACCTCTTCATTTGAATGGTGACTCATCAAGAAGTATTGACCAGTTCGAGGGCTGTACCATCGAGGATGTCCGTTGCGGCATACTCCTGAATAGTAACAGCCAATCCCTTTCAGCTTCCTTTCCAACTCACTGTACCTCATAGCAAAAGTAGGAAAAACACTACTATTTGACAAAAAATTATCTCTCAAGGCGGTCGAGGTTGCGGTACTGGATGGCTTCCGATATGGCCTGCATATTGATTTGAGCCTCGCCGGCAAGGTCGGCGATGGTCCTTGCAAGTTTCAGCACCCTGCCGTAGGCCCTTGCCGACAGACTCAGCTTGTCTATAAGGGTGCAGAGGAAATCCTGCTCGCAGCTGCCGACCTTGCAGTAGCGAGTCATCATTTCTGCATTCATCTTCGAGTTGGTATACACCCCCTGCTCGTTCCTGAACCTTTCCAGCTGCACCTTCCTGGCGCGGCTGACCCTTTCGGCTATGGCAGCGCTGGGTTCCGCCAACTGCACGGCAGTCAGGTCGTCAGCAGCAACTCTATCCACGTAAATATGCATATCTATACGGTCCATCAGCGGCCCTGAAATCCGCGCCATATAATTGTCTACCATCGACTGGGTGCAGCGGCAGCGGCCGGAAGGGTCGCCATAATATCCGCAGGGGCACGGATTCATTGATGCCACGAGCATATATGAGCAGGGATACTCAATCCTGTAGCGGGCACGGCTGATCACTATCTTGCCGTCCTCCAGAGGCTGACGCAGCAGATCGAGAGTAACCTTGCTGAACTGCGCGATCTCATCCAAGTACAACACGCCGTTATGAGCGAGAGAGATTTCTCCGGGAAGCGCGTCCGGCCCTCCGCCAAGCAGGGAGACACGGCTGGCACTGTTGTGCGGAGTGCGGAACGGCCTAGTCTTCAGCAGTCCATAGCTACCTATGGACTTGCCTGCCACTGAATAGATCTTGCTGGTTTCTATGGACTCTTCTGTCTCCATCGGAGGGAGGATCGAAGGCAGGCAGCTTGCCATCAGAGTCTTTCCGCAGCCCGGACTGCCTATGAGGATTATGTTGTGGCCGCCGGCTGCAGCAATTTCAAAACCACGCTTGGCGTGCTGCTGACCTTTGACCACCTTGAAGTCAGGGCAGGCACTTTTGCCTGTCACCTGCACTTCTTCGGCCTGGCCACGTTGCATCAGGAACTCCTTGTCGTCATCTTCCAGAAGGATCCGCAGCACATCCGCCAGGCTCCTCACGCCATATATATTGACACCTTCGATATCCACGGCCTCCTTGGCTGATTCAAAGGGCAGAATGCAGCCCGAAAAGCCGTTGTCACGGGCATATACTGCAATCGGCAAGGCCCCGGGCACATCCCTTATGGAACCGTCCAGTGCAAGTTCGCCCAGGAACATATGGTCCCTCAGCCTTGCCGGCTCTATCTCTTTTATGGCGCAGATCAGCGTCATCGCTATGGCAAGGTCGAACGAAGAGCCCTGCTTCTTGATGTCCGCGGGGGCAAGATTGATAACTATTCTCTTCCCGGGAATGCGATATCCGTAGCTTCTGATTGCCGTCAGCACCCTTGTCAGGCTTTCCTTCACCGCACTGTCGGGAAGCCCGACGAGCTGTATGCCTATTCCGTTTGAAATGTCGGTTTCCACCGTGATCGCAACCACTGTCAGTCCCAGACAGGTTGCACAATAAGTCTTGCAAAGCATCGTTTTTTGCCGCCAAGTTAGCCTGACGGACAACAATAAGACTTACAGAAAACGACGGCGGGCAGCGTTTTTTCCGACTACGGAAACAAGCAGGCAGAATACAGATTTTTCAGGCCCGGTCGTAATCAGGCATCGCACCGCTGCGGGAGCAGACGAACGCTGAAATGCGGTTCGCGAGCATATGACACTCCTCTATCGGGTCGCCTCTCAGATATGCGTGGACAAAAGCAGCAGTGAACGAATCTCCGGCACCGACGGTATCGGCAATTTTGACTTTTGGACATTCAACACTGAATTTTTCTTGCATCGTGATTACATCGCTGCCTTCAGCCCCTTTGGTAAGGATTACCAGACGGAGGCCGAAACTCTCGATGAGCACTCTGCAGACAGCCTCATTCTCACCTTCCATTCCGAAAAGTTTCCCTACTATGCCGATCTCTTCGTCGTTGATTTTCAGGATATCCGCTACCTTCAGGGAGGCCTCGATGATTTCGCGGCTGTAGAAATGCTGCCGCAGATTGATGTCATAAACCTTGAGGCCATCGTCCGGCATATCAGCAATAAAGCTCATTATCGTCGCCCTGGTGACGGCGCTGCGCTGCGCCAGAGTACCGAAGCACACGGCGGCGGCATTCTCAGCCAGAGCCTTCATCTCAGCCGTGTAAGGCACATTGTCCCAAGCCACGTCCTCAATAATAGTGTACTCGGGGACTCCCTGCCCGTCGAGCGACACCTTCACTACTCCGGTGGGATAATCCACCTGAGGAAGCACAGCTTCAAGCTTTTTTGATGTAAGGATAGACTTGATTTCAGCTCCGCGGGGATCTTTGCCTATGGCGCTGACCGCAACACCGCGACCACCGAGACAGCATACGTGATAAGCGAAATTCGCGGGTGCTCCGCCAAGCTGGGCTCCGCCCGGCAGCAGATCGAAAAGGATCTCACCTATTCCGACAACAGGTCTTTCCGTCTTGCTCATTCTTTATCTGTTTTAAGAAATCTGTATGCGAGGAAAATCATATATGCAACTCCCAGGCTGATGACAAGCACTGAGCCGGCCTGTGAGCCGATGACATCTGAGAGGGCTCCCATCAGGATAGGGAAGATGGTGCCGCCGATGAGGCCCATTATCATCAGGCCTGACATCTCGTTGCGACGTTCTGGCATAAACAGCAGAGCCTTAGAGAATATCATCGAGAACATATTGGAGTTGCCGTAACCTACCAGGGCGATCGCCACATAGATTCCTGCCTTGCTATGGAAAACGAACAGGCCCACCATCGAAAGAACCATCAGCACGACGCTCAATGCGAAGAATTTGCGGAGGTCCCACCTTGCCAGGATGAGCGAACCGGTGAGGCAGCCAATCGTCCTGAAAAGGAAGTACACGCTGGTGGCGATGGCAGCTTCCGTGAGCGGGATGCCCAGCCTTTCCATCAATATCTTCGGGGCGCAGGTGTTGACTCCGACATCGATGCCGACGTGAGCCACAATGCCGAAGAAAAGCATCAGCACGGACGGAATCCCGAGAAGTTTGAGCACATCTTTGAATTTCGATGTCTTTTCGGCAGGTGCGTCCTCCTCGATTTTGGTAAACCATACATAGAGGGTGGCAATCACACCAATAACCAGGAAAGTGCCGTACAATATCCTCCAGTTTCCGAAACGCACCGCAGCCCAGCTGGCTATGAGCGGAGCGCTGAAAGATGCGATGGCTTTGACGAACTGCCCGAAGGTGAGGGAGCTGGCCAGCTTGTCACCTTTGACCACGCAGGAAATCAGGGGGTTGAGAGACACCTGCATCAACGTGTTGCCTATACCGAGCAGACAGAAGGATATCAGCATCACAGGGTAATTGTAGCCGCATAGAGGCAGCACGAGGGCCGACGCCGTAACGACGAGGCTGAGAACTACCGTCCTCCTCTTTCCTATGCGATTCATCAGCAGGCTCGTCGGCACCGACAGGAAGAAGAACCACAGGAACACCATCGACGGCAGGAAGTTGGCCATCGTGTCGCTGAGGTTGAAATCTGCTTTCACATAGTTGGTGGCCGTCCCCACCATATCCACGAAACCCATCGCGAAGAACGCGAACATTATGGGCACCAGCTTGCTTATATTGTTTTGTCTCTTTTCCATATTGAAGGATTATTTCATTTCATAGGACATCGCACTGCTGACCGCGGCGGAGCCGAAGATTTCGATATGGTCATAGTATGCCGAAGGATACACGCAGTTGGTGACGACCGCATCACCGTCGTTCACGAACATTTCCGACACCATACGGTCGTAAAAGAGCTGCACCTTGTAGGAATCACGGACCGGGATGACAGACACAACCGGAGATGCCACTTCCTTCGGAAAGGCCTGCAGGCCGCTGGCCGTACGGTCGGTGGTAAGTATGCCTTCGGCGGGCTTGAACGTGTACACGACCTTCTCTCCGGCATCATTGCTGAGGATGAAGCCGAAAGTCTCCTCGCCTGCCGGAGTGAAGCTGAGGTCTATCTCGTACGCACCGTCGGCCGAATCCGGGATGAGCGTCCTGCCGCCGGCCTTGAGAGAGAGTGCAGAGGCCTTGCCCCTGGCCGCAAAGACTTCGGGAGACGGCACGCTGGCTACAACGAGATGCCGGCCGTTGCTCTTGAGCGACAGCTCGCGGGGAAGAGTCATACCCCCGGTGAAGAACTTCGTGGCGGGCATAGTCGACGAGAAGGCCGAACTTGTAAGCCAGGCCAGGAAGACGGTCCGCCCGTCGGGCGCATTGAAGTACGTCTGGCCGGCATACTGGTTGACACCCTGGTCGACCCAGAGAGGATAAGGCAGCGGGTCGGCGGTGAAACGCTCCCCGTCGAAGTCTCCTATGAAATATTGGGTATTGTTGGCGTGGTTGGGATCCTGGCCGATGGTGACGAAGAGCACCCATTTTTCCTTCCCCTCATATTCGAACTTGCGCAGGTCCGGGCACTCCCAGACGCTCCGGTGGGAACCGATACCTTCGCCGAAACTGCTCAGCAGATGCCAGTTCTTGAGGTCGGGCGAGCCGTAGAACTCAACAACCTGCCTGGCAGAAATCGCCATCACCCACTGGCCGCCGATCCAGTAAACCTTCGGGTCGCGGAAGTCTCTTGTGGCGGGATTGTCCGGCAGCACCGGGTTGCCGGAGTACTTGGTGAAAGTATATCCGCCGTCAGTCGAGTATGCTATGCTCTGGCGCTCCCCCTTACGGTCAGAAGTGTATATGGCCACTACGGCATCCTTCCCGAATCCGGCGGTGTTGTCAGAGTCTATTACTGCACTTCCTGAAAAGATGGCCCCGATCGGGTCAGGGTGCAGGACATTGTCGTGTTGCTTCCAGTGGATGAGGTCTTTCGAAGTGGCGTGGCCCCAGGTCATATTTCCCCAGAAGACCGAATAGGGGTTGTGCTGGAAATACATATGCCAGATACCGTCCTTGCAGAACAGTCCGTTAGGGTCGTTGTTCCAGCCGAAGACCGGAGTGAAATGATACACCATCCTCAACGGCTCGTCGTAATCCATATCGATGGTGTCGGACAGTTTGATACCGCCATAGACAGGGTCGGTCTGAGAAACACCTGTCAGCCTGAGGGTGACTTCGCGGCCTTTATAAGCAGACACGTCGACTGGTATCCAGTAGTCGACGGCATCCTTTGCCAGAGTTACGTCCTGGACATATTCGAAGACACTGGCTCCGGCAACTTCCAGGTCCATCTTGGAAGGTTTTCCTGAATAGGAGGAAGGGATAAGGATATATGTTTTATTTGCTTTGAGGGCAGCGGCATAATTGCCTTCGCCGTCGAGACTCTCCCGGATGCGTGGCGTACAACAGCCGGCCGCAAGAGAAAGGCATAGGATAACGGACAGGAAATAGCGAGTCATAAGGCTGATTGTTTTCAACCTTTGAAGGTACTCACTTTTGAGGCAATGTGCAAAAAATTAGAAACTGAACCTCACGCCGCCCTCGAGGCTGAACATAAGAGGCTGCTCCGTGCGGATGCTCTTCGGCTGTGCGCAGTCGAAATAGTATGAGGCTGAAGGATCGATGAAAATCGAAAAGGGTTTGGCAATCTTGTACTCCAGACCTACGCCTGCATTGACAGACCACTGCACTCCGGAAGCATCCTGGGCAAGAGCCTGGCCTCCGAAGACAAAGCGTGCGGATACGCTCTTGTCAACGGCACCGCCGACTCGGCCGTAGACAGTCAGCCTGTCCCCTTCGATGAAGTTATAGAAGGCTGATGCGGTCAGGCCGACATAGTGCAGCTGGGAAGTGACATTGTCATACTTCGTCTTGTTCACCAATGCGCTGAAACTGCGTTGCAGATAGGTGTAATTGACGCCTGCTCCCAAAGAGAACTTCGGGGCGAGGGGATAACGGAACTGGATACCGAATGACAGGGGGATAGAATATGAGGACTCAGACAGTTCTTCTACCACTGCTCCTACTGAGCGTCCTGTGGCAGAAGATGCGTGGGAAGGGGCCATCTGGTAGATGAAACCGTCCTGCTTTGCTATCCCTGAAACGTTTGATGATATAGATATACTTGAATGTGTGTGCTTTTTAGGGGCTTCCTCATCTTCTTCGAAAAGATAGTAGTCGTCCATAAGCTGAGATCCGGAAGGCGTGCGGTAGCCGTTATTTGAGGGCTTGACGGCGCCTTTGTCGGAATCCTGACTGCCGGCAGCTTCCTGCTGGACTTCATCCCGGTCGGCGGCAGCCGGCTCGGATATTTTCTCTGAAACGGCTTCCAGCACTTTCTCCACCTCTAAAGGCAGGACTTCGGCGACGGCGTTGCCTGAACGGAGGGCCTTTATCTGGTCTGCTATAGAAGGAATGTCCTGAACGTCTTCGGGGGTGTCAAGCTCCTGGGGAACCACATCGTCGGCAACAGCCACAGTCGGAGCGGTCTGAAGCTGGCTGGGAGCGTCACTGCCATCGAAGAGGAACAAGCCCAGGGCCACGCACGCAGCAGCGGCGACCGCGCCATACACATAGCGCAGCACTACCTTGCGGCGGCGCTGGGCAGCCATCTTGGCTACGATGCCTTCCCACACCGACTCGTCCGGCGCCTCACATTCGTAGCTTAGAAGCTTCTCCCTGATAATCTGATCAAATTGTGAATCAGTCATATTTATCATTCGTCTTTATCTTACTCTGGAGCCACGCACGCGCCCTGCTGAGCTGCGAGCGTGAACCCCCTACCGTTATTGAGAGCATCTTCGCAATTTCTTCGTGCGAATAGCCCTCTATTACGTAAAGGTTGAAAACCGTCCGGAAACCGTCCGGCATCGAGTTGACCAGCTTGAAGATCTCATCGGCGCCGATTTTCTCGAGCGTGTTGCTCTGGGTCATCTGCATCGCCTGGGAATCTTCTATGTTCTCGGAGAATTTCAACGCATCGTTGCGACGGAGCTGCATCAGCGCCGTGTTCACGAATATCCTGCGCGCCCATCCTCCGAAAGAGCCTTCGCCCTTGTAACTCGATATTTTATCAAACAACGTAACAAAGCCGTCCTGCATCGTATCTTTCGCCGCCTCCGCGTCTTTCAAATATCGTATGCACACCGCCAGCATAGCTGGAGACAACAGATCATAAAGGCCCTTCTGGGCCTTAGGGTCGTGCTGCTTGCATCCTTCTATGAGAGACTCGAGAGTGTTCTTCACAGGGCTACTGGATTAATGATGCAAATTTAGTCCAAAATGCTGCATTGAATAGTAAATTTTTGCTGGATTGATTATTTTTGCGGGTGGAGGTCCGTGAAGATGAAACTCATCAGAAAGCTGTTTTCTGCCCTTATATTCCTGCTCGCAGGCATCAGTGCCAACGCGCAGTCCCAGGCTTATTTCGATGCGCTTGAAGCTTACAATTCAGGCAATAAGCAAGCCTACGAAATGTTCCGGCAGCTTGTCAGGACAGAGCCTGACAACGATGCCGCTTATTACTATCTCGCCATCCTTTCGGAAGATTTCCTTGAGAGGGAAGCCAATTTCAAGCAGGCCATAGCCCTTGACCCGGGCAACTACTGGTATAAATACGCCCTGGCATCTGACTATATGACCAACAAGGATGCCGCCAGCGCCCTGAAGCTGTTTGAAGAACTGATTGCCGAGAATCCGCGCAAGACATCCCTCTACTACGATGTGGTGAACGTCTATATGGCGAACGGCGATTCCGACAAGGCAATGGAAGCGCTGGACGTCATTGAAAGCCAGACAGGAAAGAGCGAACCTCTCGCTATGGCGCGTATGCAGATATATATGCAGAAGGGGCAGCAGAAACAAGCCTTCGACTTCCTGCAGCAATATTACAAGGAATACCGTTCTCCCCGGCTGGCGTGCATCCTGGGAGATTATTACGGCAGCCTGTACCAGGAGCAGGAGGCTCTCGGCTATTACGAAGAAGCTCTGGCTATGGATCCCGACTGCGTCGAGGCCTCCTATGGCGCAGCCCATATATACCGCGCCCAGGGCAAGTACGATATGTACTTCAAGAACATCGGCGATTTCATCAAGAGCGGCTTGGTGCCTCCTCAGACCAAGGTGGAATATATGCAGGATGTGCTCGGCAGCGGCCAGTTCGCCCAGGTGTTCGCCCCCCAGGTCGACTCCCTGATGACGGAGATGTACCTTTCTAACCCCACCGACAGCACCGTCACCGGCCTGACCGCAGCCTACTATTACCAGACAGGACAGATCGACAAGGCCCTCGACGTTTATTCATCGCTGATTGAAATCAATCCCGACGATATGGGTGCAGCTTTCAACCACTGCCTCATTTATTATTACGCTCAGGACTGGGACAACGTCATCACCTACGCCACCACCGCCATACAGCGTTTCGATATGCCGGTGGATTTCCTGCAGCTGCGCGGGATAGCGTTCTGGCAGCTGAAGGAGTACGACAGTTCGATGGAGGATTACCGTACAATGCTGGCTCTTGCGCCGAAGGACAGCGCGGTCGCCTTGAACTGCTACACAGCTATGGGGGACCTGTACCATATTGCCGGAGACTCGAAGCAGGCATACAAATGCTACGACAAGGCCCTGCGCATAAATCCCGACCACGCACCTGTGCTCAACAACTACGCATACTACTTGACCGAAGGCTACACCCAGCCCCGCAAAAGACCCGACGCCACATTGCGCAAAGCAATGCAGATGAGCCTCAAGACCATCCAGCAGGAGCCTGACAATCCGACTTACGTGGACACCTACGCCTGGCTGCTGCACCTCGTCGGACGGGACGTGGAAGCCAAGGCTATGTTCAAGCACGCGATGCTCTACGGCGGCAAGGAAAACCGCACCATCCTTGAACACTATGCCACCGTGCTCTCGACACTTGGAGAGAACGACCTGGCGAACGTATATTTCAAGCAGGCCCAGGCCTTACCTGACGAATAAAGTGAAAAGACTTTTGGCCATTCTGTTGATCGCTGCTGCCTCCGTCCTGGAGGCCGCCGCCCAGGATGTCTCCGCACAAAGGGAAGCCAAAAGGAAACTGGAAGAGGAGATAGCGTTCATCGACAACCAGCTCAAGGACATCATCAGCCGTCAGAAGGCTTCGACCCAGCAGCTGACGATAGTCCAGAAACAGGTAAGCAACCGCAAGAAACTGGTCGACGAGGCGGACGCCGAAATCAGGGAACTGCGCACCCGTATCAATGCAGCCACTGCGCAGATCAACGCCCTGCAGGCTAATCTCGACACCCTCCAGTACTATTACAACGACCTCATATACAATGCCTACAAGAACCGCGACAACAAAGTGTGGTTTATGTATATCCTCGGCAGTGAAAACATTGGCCAGGGCTACCGGCGCTTCTCCTATCTCGGCAACCTGTCAGAATCGGCTGCCGCCCAGGCAGACAACATCCTCCAGACTCAGGAACAGCTCCGCAAGGAGAAGGCCAACCTGGACTCTCTGGTCGCCGTAGCCACCGCCACCAGGCAGCAGCGGCAACGGGAATATAACAATATGAAGGCCGACGAACAGAAGTCCCGTTCGCTCGTAAACAGCCTCAACAAGAGCAAAAATCAATATACAAAGGACCTGCAGGCCAAAAAGAAGCAGGTCGACGCCCTCAACAAGGAGATTGAAAGGATCCTGACCAAGGCTGTCAAGGAGCAGAAGCAGGAATCCATCGACTACACGCTCGCAGGCCGCTTCGAAGACAACAAAGGCAAACTTCCCTGGCCCGTGCAGGGTGTCATCACTGGCAAGTTCGGCAACCACAACCACCCTGTATACAAAAATATCCAGCTGCCCACGAACAACGGCGTCGACATAACGGCAGCCCGCAGCGCAACAGTGAGGTGCGTATTCGACGGAACGGTGAAGCAGGTGCTCGTGATGCCCGGTTACAGCCAGTGCGTCCTCGTGCAGCACGGAACCTATTACACCTTCTACTGCCGTCTCGGTAAAGTGTCTGTTAAAGCCGGACAGAAAGTAAATGCGGGTGACAGCCTGGGCACCCTGGATGTGACAGACGGCTCGTCAGTACTCCATTTCCAGATCTGGAAAGGCACCGACAAACAGAATCCCGAAAGCTGGATGAGAAAATAACAGCTACAGCATCTCTTTCAGATACTGTCCCGTGTAAGAAGCAGGATTTGCCGCCACCTGCTCCGGCGTACCCTCCGCTATGATCCTGCCGCCGTCGCGGCCTCCCTCCGGACCCATATCGATGAGATAGTCCACGCTCTTGAGCACATCCAGGTTATGCTCGATGATCAGGACCGTGTTCCCCTGGTCCACCAGCTTCTGGAGCACTTCGAGCAGATTCTTTATGTCGTCGAAATGCAGGCCGGTGGTAGGCTCGTCCAGCAGATACAGGGTGTTGCCGGTGCTCTTGCGTGCCAGTTCGGCAGCAAGCTTGACCCTCTGGCTCTCACCGCCGCTGAGGGTGGTGGAAGGCTGGCCGAGGCGTACATAACCCAGGCCCACATCTTCCATAGCCTTGATCTTGGGATATATGAACGGATTCGACTTGAAGAATTCCGCTGCTGCTGAAACTGTCATATCCAGCACGTCGCTGATGTTCTTGCCCTTGTAATGGACAGCCAGGGTGTCCGGCTTGTAACGTTTGCCGCCGCACTCCTTGCAAGTGACGTGGGCAGGCGGCAGGAAATGCATCTCTATCTCCTGTATGCCGGCTCCCTTGCAGGCTTCGCAGCGGCCTGAACGCACGTTGAAGGAGAAACGGCTGGCCTTGAACCCGCGGATCTTAGCGTCCGGGGTCTGCCCGAAGAGTTCCCTGATTGCTCCGAAGACATTGGTATATGTGGCAGGATTGCTGCGGGGAGAACGTCCGATGGGTGACTGGTCTACCTCTATGACTTTGTCGATATTCTCGAGGCCTTCGATGGAAGTGTATGCCAGCGGCCTGTCGAGGGAACGGTAAAGAGCCGATGAGACGATGGGCATAAGAGTCTCGTTGATGAGCGACGACTTGCCGCTGCCGCTTACTCCGCTGACTCCTATCAGAGTGCCCAAAGGCAGCGTCAGGTCCACATCTTTCAGGTTGTTGCCGCGGGCTCCGTGCAGTTTCAGTTTCAATCCGTTGCCCCTGCGGCGGAATTCAGGCACGGGTATGGATTTCCTCTTCAGAAGATAGTCGATGGTCAGGCTGGCACCCTCGGGAACGTCTGAAATAGCCGACGGTTCACCATTGTAGAGGAGTTCTCCTCCGAGTTCCCCGGCTCCGGGGCCGAGGTCGATGAGCCAGTCTGCGCTTTCCATCATCTCGCTGTCGTGCTCCACCACCATCACAGAGTTGCCTTCGTCACGCAGCTTCTTCAAAGAATCGATGAGCTTGCGGTTGTCCCGCTGGTGTAGGCCTATCGAGGGCTCGTCAAGGATGTAAAGCACATTAACCAGTTTAGAACCGATCTGTGTCGCCAGCCTTATGCGCTGGCTTTCGCCGCCGCTCAAGGTGGCAGTCGCCCGGTCGAGCGACAGGTATCCGAGACCTACTTCCTTGAGGAATCCTATCCTGTCGACCAGTTCCTTGAGGATGTCGTTCGCGATTGCCATCTGCCTGTCGTTCAGCTTGGAAGGCAGCTCCAGCACCCAGTCGTACAGGTCATTGACGTCCATAGCCGCCACCTGCGCGATGTCCAGCCCCGCTATCTTGAAGTGGAGGGCTTCCTTTTTAAGCCTCGTGCCGTTGCAGACAGGGCAGACCACCATATTCATAAAACTGTCCTTCTTCTCGAGAGATTCTTCGCTCTCATCACCGGTGATGCGCGTGCGGGCAAGCACACCGTCGAACGTCACCATCTGCGCAGTCGGCCCGCTGCCAACCCGGAACAGCTCCTGGGAGCCGTAGAGGATGGTTGAAAGGGCCTGGGGAGGAATATCTTTTATCGGGTCGTGAAGCGAGAAAGAGTATTTTCTGGCAATGGACTCCAGTACTTCGAAGGTGGAGTTGCTTCTCATACTTCCGAGGGAAACTATGCCACCGTCTGCTATCGACACCTTGTCGTTCGGGATGACCTTTGACATATCCAGCTGGGCCACCACTCCGAGACCGTTGCAGTGGGGACAGGCACCCTGCGGGGAGTTGAACGAGAAGGTATATGGAGCCGGCAGCGAGAATGAGATGCCGGTGTCCGCACAGATGAGATTCTTGCTCAGATACCTCAACGTCCCGTCGCCGTCGACCCTCAGCAGGGCCAGAGAGCCCTTGCCCTGGGACAAGGCGGTGACCACCGATGAGCGTATCCGCTTGCGGTCGTCGGCACTCGGCACCAGCTTGTCAACCACCAGTTCTATGAAATGGGTCTTGTAGCGGTCGAGAGGTTCGACGTCGCGCAGGTAGAAGATTTCACCGTCGATGCGCACCTGGGAATAGCCGCGCTTGACCAGTTGCTCGAAAAGCTCTTTGTAGTGGCCCTTGCGTCCTCTCACTACCGGAGCGAGCAGCAACAGCTTGCAACCTTCGTATTCGTTGATGATCAGGTCGACTATCATATCGTCGGTGTACTTCACCATCTCCTTGCCCGTGGCAGGAGAATAGGCTGTTGCGGCCCTTGCATAGAGCAGGCGGAAGAAATCGTAAATCTCCGTCATCGTGCCTACGGTGGATCGAGGGTTGCGGCCGGTGGTCTTCTGCTCGATGGCTATGATAGGGCTGAGCCCGCGCACGTCATCGACGTCGGGCCGCTCCATCATACCCATAAACTGCCTGGCGTAGGGAGACAGGGTATCCATATAGCGGCGCTGGCCTTCGGCATATATGGTGTCGAATGCCAGGGAGGATTTGCCGCTGCCGGAAAGCCCCGTGACCACTACGAGCCTGTCCCTCGGAATCTTGAGGGATATGTTCTTCAGATTGTGGGACTTGGCACCCGTAATCTCAATGAAATCCATTTCAGCGCAGGTATGGGTTGGTCTTCAGCTCTTCATCTATTGTAGTGGGATAGCCGTGGCCGGGATATACGGCGATGTCCCTGTCAAGCCGCTTGAGTTTCTCCAGAGACATACACATATCATCTTCTCCGCTCTCTTCGAAATCGGTACGGCCGATACTGCCCTGGAAAAGAGTATCCCCGCTGAACATCACCCTCTCCTTTTCCTCAAGGTAGCAGACTCCTCCGTTGGTATGTCCGGGGGTGCCGACGACCTTGAAAGTAAAGCCGGCATAGGAGATTTCGTCGCCGTCGCAGACATATCGGAACTCCACTTTGTCCATCGGCAGGTACTCCAGACCGAAGAGGTTGGTGTAGTCCCTGAGGTGGGACAGCAGTCCGCAGTCTGCCGCATTCATCACGGCCGGGATGCCGTACTTCGCAGCGAAGTGGGGGACGGACAGCACGTGGTCGAAATGCGCGTGAGTCAGCAGTATACATACCGGCGACAGTCCTTCTTCGGCGATGTAGTCATCCACTCTGGCCCGCTCCCTGTCGTTCTGGCAACCGGGATCCACTATCACACATTCCTTGTCTGCGGAGGAAAGTACATACAGGCACTCCCTCAGAGAGTTGACGTAAAAAGTTTTCAGTTCGCGCATTTTCGGCTCTTCCATTTTCACAAAAATACGAAAAGAGTTTGTAAATTTGTGAATAACAAAATACAAACACTATTCGCCATGCACATTGCGATAGCCGGCAACATCGGCAGCGGAAAGACTACCCTGACCCAGCTTCTTGCCAACCATTATCACTGGACTGCCCGTTTCGAACCCGTTGATTTCAACCCCTATCTGGCAGACTTCTACGAAGATATGGAGCGGTGGTCTTTCAACCTCCAGATTTATTTTTTGAACAAGCGTTTCCGCGACATAGTCGAAATCAGCAAGAGCAAAGATGTCATCGTGCAGGACCGCACCATATATGAGGATGCGTGCATCTTCGCCCCCAACCTCCACGATATGGGCCTGATGTCGACCCGCGACTTCGACAACTATCAGGAGCTCTTCGAACTTATGATCTCCCTGGTGAATCCGCCCGACCTGCTTATATACCTGCGCAGCAGCATTCCCAACATAGTCAACAACATCCACAAACGCGGACGCGAATACGAAAACAGCATCCGCATCGACTACCTCACCGGCCTCCACGAGCGCTATGAGAAGTGGATCAACGAATACAACGACGGCAAACTGCTGATCGTTGATGTCGACCGCCTCCGCTTCGGAGAGAACGTCGATGACTTCAATACCGTAACCGATATGATCGACGCCCAGCTCCACGGGCTCTTCTGATCCTGTCACAATATCATCTCAAATGGTTTCAAAAATCATCCTTGTCCTGATCTTCTGCCTGACCCCGGCACTCATCCTGCGTCTGTGCAACAAGGTTCCGTTCCTTGGCAAGATCGGTCCCATCCTGATCCTTTACATCCTGGGTGTCATCATCGGCAACCTGCCTTGGATCAACGAAGGCAACTACGGGCTTAAAGAGACCCTGACCAACGCCCTCATCCCCGTAGCCCTCCCTATGATGCTGTTCGCCTGCGCGCTCACAAGGGACAGCCTCAAGGGTATCTTCCGTTCCTTGATTGCCGGCCTGGTGGCCATAATCACTTCCATCTTCCTCGGATACTGGCTCTTCGGAAGACACGTCGGAACACAGGCGCCTGAGATAGCCGCGCTGATTACCGGCTGCGAGACGGGAGGCACCATCAATATGGCATCCCTGCAGCTTCTGCTCAATGTGCCCAGCGAGACTTTCGTGATGCTCAACAGCTACGATATGCTCGTCTGCTTCCTCTATTTCGTATTCCTTCTGAGCTTCGGAATCCGCCTCTTCCGCAAATTCCTGAAGAATAAGTCGCACGGCGACGATGCAGCCAAGGCCGGTGCCAAAGTGGAAGTCAACGAGCAGATCATCGAGGGGAACAAGAATCCGTACGCTGCCCTGAAGACCGCCAAAGGCTGGGGCCAGGTATGGAGGATCCTGGTTGCCGTCATAATCTGCGTAGGTCTGGCATTCCTGCTCACCAAGCTGTTCCCGAAGGGATGGTTTATGCCGATATTCATCCTCGGCATAAGCACCTTCGCCCTGATTGCCGCCAACACCAAACCCGTCAAGAAACTGACATTAAGTTACGACCTCGGTCTTTACCTCATATACATATTCTCCATCACGATAGCCTCGATGGCCGATGTCACGAAGCTGAACATACGCGAAGGTCTTTATGCTTTCCTCTTCCTGTTCTTCGTTATTTTCGTGTCGCTGCTGCTGCAGGTGATCCTGTCGAAGCTGCTCAAGGTCGACGCCGATATGATGATAGCCACTTCGGTATCTCTCATCAACTCGCCGCCTTTCGTCCCTATCGTAGTTTCTGCAATGAACAACAAGAAAGTGCTCGTGCCCGGCATCACAGTCGGCATCATAGGCTTTGCATTGGGTAATTATCTGGGGTTCTTTATCTATAATCTTCTGATATAATAAATAGGAAGTGCTATGAAATCTGTTTCCGCAAAACTCTTCGCTGTACTGCTGATATCGTTAACGTGTGCCATCAGCGGCAATGCTGCGGAAAGACTTGACTCTCTGTTGAACAACAGCGTCGCCAGGCCTAAGATAGGTCTCGTGCTCAGTGGCGGCGGCGCCAAAGGTTCGGCCCACATCGGTGTCCTGAAGGTTCTCGAGGACCTCGGCATCCAGGTTGACTATGTCACCGGCACCAGTATGGGCTCCATAATGGGCAGTATGTATTCCCTCGGATACAGCGCAGCGGAGATGGACACCATCATCCGCGGTATGGACTGGTCGATATATATGAGCAACACAGTCCAGCGCAGCGAACTGTCGACCCAGAGAAAATGGACTAACGAACATATCCTGCTGGACGTCCCTTTCAGCACCGGCCTCGGCCTGCTCGACAATCTTGACAGCCACAAGGAGAGCAATGCCTCCAGTATGAGGGACTTCACCACAAGCCTTCCCGCCGGAGTGATCAACGGGCAGAATGTCCTCAACCTGTTTACAGGCCTCAGCGTCGGATACCAGGACTCAATCGACTTCGCCGACCTGCCTATTCCTTTTGCCTGCGTTGCCGTCGACCTTATCACCAACAATGAGATTGTATTCCGCAGCGGCAAGCTGCCTACGGCCATCAGGGCTTCTATGGCGATCCCCGGTGTCTTCGCTCCCGTCAATATGGGCGATATGATTCTGATCGACGGAGGTTTCCGCAACAATTTCCCGACTGATGTCTGCAAGGCAATGGGAGCCGACATCATCATCGGAGTGGACGTGAGTGACAAGGGCGTGCACGAGGCGGACAACACCCGCTCCCTGCCCCAGATCCTGCAGCAGTTCCTCAACATTTCGACAAACGAGTCCCACGTGGAGCACTCTGAAATGTGCGACGTGCTCATCGTCCCCGACATAAGCGGTTACGGTTCACTGAGTTTTGACAGCGCCTCTATAGACACTCTGATTGACAGAGGATACACCGCAGCGCTGAAGCATATGCCCGAGCTCCTCAAGGTCAAGCAGATTATCGACAAATATGCCCCCGACTATTCCCGCAAGGATATTCCGAAGGCAGTCAATATGTACAAGACCTCTTTCGATCTGTCTGACATAGTCATCAACGGCGTAACTGAGCGTGACCGCAAATGGCTCCTGCTCAAGACCCGCCTCAAGGACAAGACCACCATTACAGGCGAGGATGTCGACAGGGCTCTCTCCATCTTTTCCGGAACTGGCGTTTACAGAGATATTTCCTATCATTTTGAGAACGACGGGGACAAGTACAGGCTGGTATTCGACCTCAACAAGAGACCGCCCCACCAGCTCGGACTCGGAATACGCTACGACAACGACGAGGCGGCAAACATCCTTGTCGAAGCCGGGCTGAACGCCCACAGGATGAATACCGTAAGGCTCAATCTCAACGGCAGGCTCGGATATTATCCTAAATACGAGGCACAGTTGCTGTATGTACCTTATTATTTCCCTACGGTAGGCGTAAGCTACTCATTCAAGAATCTCGGACTGAACTATACTATCCCCGGCACCACTCCTTTCGCAAGTTTCGACGGATACCACCGCACGCAGTCGGATATTTTCATCAAGGAGACCTATTCGAAATTCTTCACCGCGAATCTGGGCCTGAGGTACAGCCGCTATAAATTGTACCAAAGTACCGACGAGCTTATGGCAGACGTTATGAAAGAGCCACAAAACCATACATTGGAACTTCACGGCAAGCTGGACTATGACGTGCTGGACAACGCTTATTATCCCACCCGCGGAATAAAGACCAGCCTGGCTCTCAAGTATTCGCTTATGCAGGACTTCTTTGAAGATCCCGCATCTGCAGGCGGTCCGTTCACGGTAGCCTATGATTTCCTGGGCGCTATCCCCATAGGAGAACGGTTTGCCTTTGAGACGTCATTCTACCTGAGATCCATAATGAATGACCACAACGGGCTTTACGGCACTCCTTTAGGCAATGCCATCGGAGGAGATTTCTCCGGCAGGTACTTTGAAACCCAGGTTCCGTTCGTAGGTATGGTGGATGCCGCCCTGGCATACGACTGGCTTGCGGCCGCAAGGCTTGACGCGAGGGTGAAACTCTCTCCCAAGTTCTACGCCTACGCTATGTACAACTACGGCATCACGGCGACCGACTTCAACTACGCCAATAAGAGTCACAGCCAATACGATGTCCACGGCGCGGGACTGAAGCTGTCTTACGATTCATTCATCGGACCTCTCAGCATACAGCTGCACTGGTCATCTCTTTGGCACCGCACAGAGGTCTATGTTAACGCTGGATACATTTTCTGATAATTATACTATATTCGTAAATACCTAAATAAACATAAACAGGATGTTAGTACTGCAGATTCTGACCCTTCTCGGCTCTTTGGGAATGTTCCTTTACGGAATGTCCCTGATGAGCGGAGGTTTGCAGAAAATGGCCGGTGACCGGATGCGTCACTTTATGGCCAAGATGACTTCAAACACTTTCAAAGGTATCCTCACCGGTATCGGAGTCACAGCCCTCGTACAAAGTTCAACCGCCACGACCCTGATGCTCGTCAGCTTCGTGAACGCCGGTCTGCTGGGACTGGCCACTGCGATTTCCGTGATTATGGGTGCAAACATCGGCACCACGGTGACCGCGTGGATCTTCGCCCTCAGCTTCGGCGGAGGCAGCTTCAGCCTGGGAGCCATCGCCGTTCCCCTGATGTTCTTCGCCTACCTGCTTTTCGTGTCGAAGAGCAAGAAGCGCACGGATATGGGTGAATTCCTGATGGGTTTCGCACTGTTGTTCCTTGGTCTTGCCACTCTGAGGGAGACCTCAACCGTCCTGCTCGACAACGATCCCGTGAGACATTTCCTCGGGGGACTGACCGGCTGGGGTTTCGGCAGCATCCTGCTGTTTATGGTCGCAGGCGCCTGTATGACCCTGATGCTGCAGTCTTCAGCAGCCACGATGGCCATCACGATGGTGCTGGTTGCCCAGGGCTACATTCCGTTCACTATGGCTGCTGCTATGGTGCTCGGCGAGAACATCGGAACCACCATTACTTCAAACATCGCTGCTTCAGTGGCAAATGTCAGCGCCCGACGCACTGCCCGCGCCCATTTGCTGTTCAACTTATTCGGAGTTATGTGGGTCACCTGTCTCTTCAAACCTTTTTTGGGCTTCATAGGCAAGATAGTGACCCTGTTCGGCTTTCCCAATCCTTATCTGACTGATTTCACGATGGCAGATGCAGCCACCCGCGAGGCTCTCGTAGCCTCCCTGCCCTACAGTGTGGCCACCCTGCACACCCTGTTCAACATCATAAACACCCTCATCCTCGTGTGGTTCATCCCTCAGATAGAGAAGATCGTGAAGTGGATGGTACCCAACAAGGAATCAGAGGAAGAGACCTACCGGCTCAAGTATATCGGAGCCAACGCCGTTATGCAGACCGGTGACCTCGCCCTCAACTCCGCGAAGCTGGAGATCGTACGCTACGGCGACTTGTGCCGGCGGGTTGTAGGTTTCATCAAGAGTGCCGCCGATGCCACCAGCGAGAGCGACTTCGAGCAGTGGAACGCCAAACTCATAAAATATGAGGAAATAACCGACCAGGTGGAGAAGGAAATCGCCACATATCTGTCCCAGGTTTCGAAGGGTGATACCAGCTACGAAGGTATCGTCAGGGTGCGCAGTTTCTACCGCATCATCGGTGAGATGGAATCCCTGGGCGACAGCGGAGAGAGCATCGGCCGGTCGATTGCAAGGGCCTGGGCTCACAAGAAACCTTTCACTCCCGATATGGTCACAAAGATCGACCGTATGGCCACTCTGGTAGACGAAGCCTTCGAGCAGATGCACTACAATCTCGAGACGCCCCTGGTCAAACTGAAGGACATTTCGAACGCAGAGCGCGCCGAGGAACGTATCAACTCGTACCGCGACCTTCTCAGGGAAGAGCATCTGGCCAGCCTTGAGGACCGCAGCTATCCTTACGAGACCGGTTCCTTCTATATGGACGTCGTCAACGGCCTCGAGAAGATGGGTGACTTCATCATCAATATCTCACAGAGCACTTTGGCAGCCAAGGATGTCAAGTAAGACCGAATACTAAACGCTTAAACTATGAAACACTCTCACCAACCTATTTATGACGCCCAGACGCTTGGCCGGGGCAAGATGCTAACCCTCGGTCTCCAGCATATGTTCGCTATGTTCGGAGCCACCGTCCTGGTCCCCGTCCTCACCGGGCTGTCAATGTCTGCCACATTGTTGTTCGCAGGCGTCGGCACATTGATTTTCCATCTTCTCACCAAGATGAAAGTCCCGGCATTCCTGGGATCGTCTTTCGCATTCCTCGGTGGCTACGCTTCGGTAGTCGCTATGGGAGCAGACCAGGGTATGAGTGCAGCCCAGTCGCTGCCGTATGCCTGCTTCGGCGTCTTCTGCGCCGGCATCCTTTATTTCATCCTTGCCGCCCTCATCGCAGCGTTCGGAGTCAAGAAAGTTATGCGTTTCTTCCCTCCCATCGTCACCGGCCCCATCATCATCGCCATCGGTCTGACCCTTTCCGGTTCCGCTATAAACAACTGTCAGACCAACTGGTGGATTGCTTTGCTTGCCATCGTCATCATCATCGTCTGCAACATCTGGGGTAAAGGAATGATAAAAATCCTCCCCATCCTTCTGGGAGTGCTCGGCTCATACATCGTTGCGGCCTGCTTCGGCCTGTGCGACTTCTCCGCCGTCAAGGAAGCCGCCTGGATCGGATTCCCCTTCAAGATGCAGGATACAGTTTTCGCTGTCTTCAAAAATCCCAACTGGGGCCTTCTGGTGAGCGCAATCATCACCATAGTGCCGATCTCACTGGCCACAATGATGGAGCATATCGGTGACATCTGCGCCATTTCCTCAACCGTCGGCAAGAATTATCTTGGCGACCCGGGTCTCCACCGCACCCTTATGGGCGACGGTCTTGCCACTATGCTGGCTTCCCTGTTCGGAGCTCCCGCAAATACAACATACGGTGAGAACACAGGCGTACTCAACCTTACAAAAGTTTTTGACCCCAGAGTCATCAGACTTGCGGCAATCTTCGCCATCATACTGTCGTTCTGCCCTAAGTTCTCCGCACTCATCGGAGCAATGCCCGCCTCAACCATCGGCGGTGTCTCTCTCGTGCTCTACGGTATGATTTCGGCTGTCGGCGTACGCAATATGGTTGATAACCACGTGGACTTCACCTCTTCACGCAACGTAATCGTCGCCGCCCTCATACTCGTGCTCGCCATCGGCATCAAGTACGGTGCGAACGACGCTCTTCCTATCGGTTTCACCACTCTCTCAGGCCTCGCAACAGCCGCATTGGTAGGAGTTATCCTCAATGCCATCCTGCCCGGCAAGGACTACGAATTCAACGCTGATACACCAGAAGAAAAATGAAGTTCCTCAAACACGCAGCCACTGCTATCCTTCTTTCTGCCGTTTCTGTAGCATTATATGCCCAGGAACGGCTGGTATTTACTCCTCAATGGACTGCGCAGGCCCAGTTCGCCGGGTATTACGTCGCCAAGGAAATGGGCTTCTACAAAGAGGCCGGCCTGGACGTCGAAATCGTTCACCCCACGGCGACGCTGACTGCCATCAACCGAATCCGCGACAATGAAAGCCAGGCAACTACACTGCAGCTCTGCCAGGCTATGGAAATCATTGACAGGGGCATTCCCTTGGTGAACATACTTCAGACCTCGATGAACAATGCGATGGTCCTCGTATCCCGCCGCGGCAAGAATCCTCTCACGCAGAAAGGTGAGCGCGTGGGCATCTGGAGCGCAGGCTTCGGCCAGCTCGCCAAGTGTATGAGCATAAAGGAAGGACTGGACTACGACTGGACTCCGTTTGCTACAAATGTCAACCTGTTCATCAAAGGAGGTCTGGACGCTACGCTGGCTATGAGCTATAATGAATATTATCAGATCATCCAGGCTGGCTATGAGCTTTCTGATGAGGAGGTGTTCCGCTTCCGCGATTCTGGTTACAATGTCCAGGAAGACGGCGTGTATATGACTGTAGATTACTACAACAAGCATAAGGAACAAGCCCGCAAGTTCGCCGCAGCCAGCCGTAAAGGTTGGGAATGGGCGGCAGAGCACCCCAATGAGACGCTGGACATAGTGATGAAATATGTCCAGGAAAACCATATCGCCACCAACAGGATTCTTCAGAAGCTTATGCTTAAGGAAGTGCTGAGTATGCTTGAAGACAAGCTGACCGGCAAACTCGAGTTCCGCCTGCGCCCTGATATGGTGAAGCTGGCCAGCGATATGATGGTCGAGTACGGAATGCTGGAGAAAGAAGTGACATACGAACAATTATTGGCAAAGTAATATTATGGCCCGTTCCCAGATATCAGATTACATCAAACAGTCTCTCTCCAGGAAGCTGAGTCTCTGGATCGTATCTTTCGCGGCTCTCATCTTCCTTATCTCTTTGGGATTTATGTTCTCGCAGTCACTCACCACCGTGCGGCGCGAGGCTGTCAACCGCGCCACCCAGGTGCTTGAAAACACCAACCTCCGCGTGAATTCGATTCTTGAGAAGGTGGAGATTGCCACAGACAATATGGAATGGGAGATCAAGGCGCATATCAACGAACCCGATTCGATGTTTGTCTATTCAAGACAGATCCTGCTGAACAATCCTTTCTTGAACGGATGCTCCATCGCCTTCGAACCTTACTACTACCGTGACCGCGGGCTTTACTTCTCTGCATTCTCCCTGAATGACAACGGGGTGATTTCGACTACTCAGGAAGGCAACGACCACTACGAATATTTCTATATGGACTGGTTCATGATGCCGAAACTCCTGGACCGCCCTGTCTGGACTGAACCGTTCTTTGACTACAATCCCGATGATGTTACCTACGAAGCGATGATCGCGTCCTACTGCAAGCCCCTGAAAGACGACTTCGGCATTTTCATCGGCACCTTGTCTGTGGACATCTCTCTGGACTGGCTGTCAAATACAATCTCGGCCGTCAAGCCTTACCCGAACTCCTACACCATAATGATCGGTGAAGGCGGCACCTACTTCGTCCATCCCGACAAGTCAAAGTTGTTCTACCAGACCATCTTTACGGAAACCCTGGAAAAACCGAATCCTGCGATTTCAGAACTCGGACACGCGATGCTCAGGGGAGAAGAAGGTATGCGCCAGCTCTTCATCGACGGTGCCGACAGCTATGTATTCTTCAGGCCTCTCGGCAATACCGGATGGAGCGTGGCCATCGTCTGCCCTGAAAGCGACATATTCAGCGGCTATACCCGCCTGAAACGCATCGTCGTCGGAATCGTGATGTTCGGCTTGCTGCTGATGCTGTTCGTCTTTGTGCGCATCGTCAGCAAAGAGCTGGAGCCTTTGAAAAAGCTTGCCCATCAGACCGGAACAATCGCCGAAGGACATTTCGACCAGACCCTGCCGGATGACGGACGTGTCGATGAAATCGGCCAGTTGAGCCAGTCGTTCGGCAATATGCAGCATTCTCTGGTGAACTATATCGAAGAGCTGAAGAGGACCACCGCGATGACGGCATCTCTCGAGAATGAGCTTAAAGTGGCCAGCGACATCCAGATGAGTATGCTGCCCCGTGTCTTCCCCGAACACAAAGACCTTGACCTGTCCGCTTCGATGACTCCTGCGAAGGAAGTCGGAGGCGACCTCTACGGTTACGTCGAAAAGGATAACAGCATCTATTTCTGCGTAGGTGACGTGAGCGGCAAGGGAGTTCCCGCATCTCTCTTTATGGCGCAGAGCGCACAGCTCTTCCGCGTCCTGGCAGCAGAGGGCAGGTCAACTTCGGACATCGCTACCTATATGAACAACGAACTGTCCGAGAACAATGACGCCAATATGTTCGTCACGATGTTCATCGCACTTCTGCACCTCGACAGCGGCAAGCTCGAATACTGCAACTGCGGTCACAATGCTCCCGTCCTCAACGACGCTTTCCTCGATATGAAGCACGCCAATCTCCCTCTGGGTCTTTTCAAAGGCTTTGAATTCGAGGAGGAAAGCATCGATGACATCCGCGGGAAGATGATGCTCCTCTATACCGACGGTCTCAACGAAGCTGAGAATCCCGCCAAGGAGCTGTTCGGTGACCAGCAGATCATCAATCTGATGGCCCAGGCCGGAAAACGCAACTCAAGCGAAGTCATCGATATGATAAAGGCTGCCGTCGAGAAGCATCGCGACGGCTCTGACCCCAATGACGATATGACCTTGCTGTGCCTGAAGCTCAGCTAGTCTTTCAAAGCGCCAGGGCTTTCTCTGTTGCATCCCAGATACGGGCGTCAAGCTCGGAATCGAGATAGCGGGCAGGGATGGCCCTGTCCCTTTTCCCTATGAAGAATCTGCTGCGCACATCCGAGGAAAGAGCGCGGAGGGCTGGCTGAACGCCTGCCTCCGGCCTCCTGCAAAAAGGCTTGAAGATGGCATCCGCAAGCGGATCGTACCAGTGCCCGAGGTCGATCATATCGGAGGCTACGATTCCCGGATCCGCAAGATTCACCCTCAGCGAAGGATGGCGCCGCGCCAGCTCCATAGAGTAAGAAATGAGAGCACGCTTGGAGCGAGCATATGTCCCCAGCTGGGTGAAATCTTTCTCCGTAGGGTGCAGTGTCTGCTCGTCCAGAGGTGCGAAACGGCAGGTAAGCGATATCATATTCACTATTCGCGCATCCTCGGGCAGCTTGGGCAGCAGCAGCTGCGTCAGCAGCCAGGGTCCGTAATAATTCACTGAAAATGTGTTTTCAAATCCGTCTGCCGTGATGCTGTAGCCTTTTGAGATGACTCCCGCATTGTTGAAAAGGGCTGCTGCGCTTCCCGCCTCGACGCCTTCGGCAAAGCTGCGGACAGAAGCCATTGAAGCCATATCTACAAGCCGGATTTCAATGTCTGCCGACGGCACTTTTCCGACAATTGCAGCTCGCACCGCCTCGGCTTTCTTAAGGTTTCGGCAGGCCATTAAGACTGGGATGCCCTTCAGCGACAGAGCCTCGACAGCGGCTGCGCCCATACTGCCGGTCGCTCCGGTGACTATGACCCTGCCCTTCATTTCCATCGCTCTTCTGCCTTTTCTACTTCACGGCTGAGATTGCGGGGCAGGTCTGCGACACAGCGGTTGCATTTCATTTCGAGAGTGTACATACGGCCTATGCAGTAGTTGGAATGGCCGCAGGGGCTGCAGTCGATCTCTCCTCTTTGCAGCTTCTTCACGAAATCCGTATCCCGCACCAGCGCACGGGCGACCTGCAGGCCCTGGAATCCCGCCTCAAGCACTTCTTCCATCTTTGCGCGCGACACCAGTCCTCCGACATATATCAGCGGCAGCTTCACAGCCGCACGGAACTGCTTCGCATCGTCCAGGAAATAGCCTTCCTTGTATGGCACTGTGGGAATCATAATCCGGCCGAAAAGGCGGACCAGGGCTTTCAGCCACCAGAACTTGCGCATATCCATATAGTGGGCCAGTGTCTTGAGCGGCATCGCCCCGCGCATCACCTCCATCGGCGCCTTGCTCACGAATCCCGCCGAAAGCACTATTGCGTGCACTCCCAGCCGCTCCAGCTCACGGGCGACCTCAAGGCACTCGGCCTGCTGCATACCGCGGCGGAAACCGTCGTGCATATTCATTTTCACAATCACTCCCATATCGTCCCCGGCAACCTCAAGGACCTTCGTTATCACACGCCTCATAAGGCGCATACGGTTGTCCAGCGAGCCTCCGTACTCATCGTGACGATGGTTGGTGTAAGGTGACAGGAACTGGCTGATCAGATAGCCGTGGCCAGCGTGGATCTCTACACAGTCGAAACCGGCCTCACGGGCAAGGTTCACCGCCTTGCCGAAATCCTCCACCAGAGAGTCTATCTCATCCTTCCTGAGACCTCGCACGAAAGTAGGAGAATATAGATTGAACCCGCTCGACGCGCCTACGGGCATACATCCGCAAGTGGCGCGGTGGGTCATATTGCCGCAGTGGCCCAGCTGGATGGAGCACTTGGCCCCGGCGGCGTGGACGTCGTCAGTTATCTTCTTCAAGCCGGGGACTATCTCCTCGCGCATCCAGAGCTGGCCGTCGAACGACAGGCCGCTGCGGTTCACCGAGGCATAAGCAAGAGTGGTCATTCCCACTCCTCCGCGGGCTACAGCCACGTGATAATCATAAAGATCTTTTGTAGGGCTGTTGCCGTAGGCCATATTCTCGAAAGCGGCCGAGCGGATTACGCGGTTTCGCAGCGTCACCGGACCGATTGTTACAGGAGTAAAAATGGGAGAAGACTGGGGGTCGGTATTGTTCATAGCGCAGATATCAGTAAATGAACGGCAGTATCCGCTTCACGCGGCTCGTATCGAGCTCGTCGGGGAACTCCCGGCTGTAGAGGTCATAGATACGGGCGGCACGCGGAGCCAGGTTGGCGAAGGTCCAGAGCGCGAAGACTGCTCCGGCCCAGGACCAGGTCAGGATGGCGAAGCCCACCCACTCCATAAACTCGCCGAAGTAGTTGGCGCTGGTCACATAGCGGAACATACCGTCTTTGGGCAGGTAGTGGGCGGTGTCTCCGGGCTTGCGCAGGTTGCGGATTATGCCGTCTGACTGGATGTTTATATACATCCCCGCTGCGAAAATGACGACACCTGCCAGGAAGGGAAGGCTTCTGACCCATCCGGCCGGGTAGAAATCGGCAGGCGAGACGTAGAACAGCCAGCCGCCCTGCATAAAGGCGTTGAGGGTATTGAAGACAGCCCCCATCAGCACGATGCTCAGCGGCATACGGCTGTGCCCTCGCAGCTGAAGCGGGAAGATGAAGGAACGGTGGAAATAGTGCAGTTCGAAGATCAGCAGGAAAAGCAGCCTGATGCCGTCGCCGCGACGGTCGGAGAACCACCAGAGTGCCAGCATCGCGATAAACACCGGCACTTCCATAAGGAACCAGCCGAGATGGTTGTCAAGCGACGGGCCCCACTTGGCTGTGTAGAACTTGCCGTAGCCGGCGTCCACAAAGAACAACGACACGAACACTACTGCGGCCACGATGGCCATACCTATCAGGAAGAGGTTGAATGTGTGGGGATTGAACATAAGGCTACTTTAGCTTTTTCCACAGAGCCGCCTCGACCGGAGCGGGAAGCAGTGCTATGAGGAAAGGAAGATATATATTCATAAAGGAAGGACTGATGACACGGCGGCCACGGAACATCGCCCTGAGGGCCCTTTTTACAAGCCATTTCGGGGTGCGGATGACGCCGATTCGTACGCCCCGGCGCAGCCACTTTTCGCTGAGACGGTAAAGCGGCGTAGCGATGGCTGCAGGGCAGACTGTTGTCACTCCTACGCCGTAGGGTTTCATTTCGAACCAGAGGGAATGACCGAAGCTTTTGAGATAGGCTTTCGTGGCGGAATAGACAGTAATACCGGGCGTGGGTAAGCGCGCGGCCATCGACGACATGTTCAGGATGTAGCCGCTGCCGCGCTCCTTCATGGCGTTGCCAAAGAGGATGCAGGCGCGGGTCACCGTCGTCACGTGCAGATTCAGCATAGCCTGCACGCGGTCCAGGTCGGCAGTCTCCAGTTCTTTGAAAAAGAACATCCCGGCGTCGTTCACCACGATGTCGGGAAGTATTCCTGCCTCTTCTGTGCACCAGGCATAGAGAAGGTCTGCGGAGTCTGTCTGCGCCAAGTCCTGGAAACGGGTGGTAACTGCGACAGCATACTGTTTGCGCAGCGATTCTGCGGCGGCGTCCAGCTCTTCTTGCCGGTTGCTCACCAGAATCAGATCATACCCTCGCTCCGCGAGTTGCCGTGCGAATTCCAGCCCCATCCCGGAGCTTCCACCTGTTATCAGTGCAGTCATCTCTGCAAAGATAATCAATTTCCTTCTGTGGCAACAGTTTAGAACAGCATGTTCCACATTGCGTCCGAAGCGCGCTGGCTGTGGGAGGCATTCATCTTGCCGAAGTTCCACTTGATGCCGAAGAGGAAGTAGCGGCCCATGATGAGGCGATAGCTGTCTTCCTCGTAGTTGGCAGTGACCGTGTGGGTAAGATTCGTCGTCTGGTTCAGGATGTCATGGATTGTGAGGCTCAGGTTGAAGGCCCCTATGTTCTTTGAGATTTCCGCGTTCCAGCGCCACTCCGGCTGGCCGTATCCATTAGCATAGCCCTTGTAGAAGACGTACGCAATATCTGTATCAAACTCGAATTCGTGTTTGGAAATATATGAGCCGCTAGCTGTCAGGTGGGTGTCCAGCGTATTCATGTTAACGCTCGGATCCAGGGAGTAGCGAACGATGTAGCCACTGGTATTAGCCATTAAAGAGAAGGAATAACGGTCTTTGTTGTATCTGACACTGATGGTTGCATTGGGGCTGAAGGAGCGTGTGAAACTTTCTCCGAAACCGCTCTTACCGCTGTAGAAGCGGTCTCCTGCTGCATTGCCCCAGAAGTCTGCCATGAACGAAGAGTAGTCGAAGTTGTCCTTGTCCAACCCCGGCAGCGTTGTCCGGGCCTGGTAGCTGACTGATGAGACATAATTCGCGTATCCGCTCAGCGTCAGCGACCAGTTCTTCTTTGCGTCCAGCGGTGTGGTATAATTAGCATTGAACGTTGCCGTAAGACTCGGCTTTCGCGAATTCACGGGAATAGAATACAATATGCCGTCAGCATCGTACCAGCGGGCATAGCTGATAGGGGAATCATTCAGCTGACCGAAGAGATAAACCATCAGGGTGGAGAATTTCTTCGTGTTGTTCCTTGTCCAGTCGCTGCTGAAATATGTCTGGGTATATGGCCGCAGGTAGACATTACCCAAGCTGAGTCTCGACGGGTCAGTGATGTTCAGCACCGGCAGCATGCGGGAAGAAGAGGGACGTTCGCTATAGCCTGTGACTGTCAGGTAGAAACGGTCCATCCCCTTGTTGTGCTGGAAGCGGAAGTTGGGAACTATGTGCCAGTTCCATTCATCCTCTCCTGTCGTCTCTTCGATGCCGTAACTCTTTGAATAGGTTTCGTTCAGGATTCCCAATACACGGCCGCCGAGTGTAATCCAGCTTTGTTCTCCGAACTTGTACTGGACGGTCATGCCATATTGCTGTTGAATCGATTTGTTCCGGCTCACCGAACTGTAATAGTCGTTCCTTCCGGCGGCGTCAAAAGCGTCCCTGATGTTGTCACGCTTCGAGATCTCTACCATCGCCGAAGGAGACAGCGTCCATTTCTCGCCGAGAGGCTCCGTGTAAGTAACAGATTCCTGTATCCAGGAACTGGTTCCGTCGGTATCATACCTCATCGTTCGGATGTCTTTTCCGCCAACCATCGTCAGTTGGGAATTCTCAGCGCTATTTCCTCTATTGATATCGAAATCGGCGTATGAATTAAGTTGCAGACTGCGCCCTTTCTTTCCTCCAAGATTCCGGAAAGTGATATCGGCATCATACTCGGGGGATAAGCTTTCTGACAGGCTGTGCGATGAATTATCGGAGCTGTTGACAAAGGCTCCCTCCCGGAAAATTTCAGAGGAGGCGTTCGCAGAGCTCTCCGTCCTGGTGAAATAGATTGTAGGTCTGATGTGGAACCATACATTGCCCTCTTCCTTTTCAAACTCCAGGTTGGCGCTCACTGCATTTGAATACTGCTTGCCGGTGTTCTCAGTGGAAGATTTCAGATTACCGTCATTCTGATAAGTCGTCCTGTCGGTCATAGATCCGGAATCGGTGTCGGTATATTTGTAGCTTACGCCCGCCGTGGATTCCACCCCCTTGATGCGGGAAGTATTGGCGTTCACGCCAAATTGGGCGGCAGAAGAAAGGCCCTGGTTCAACTGTGTCATCTCTCCGTCATCGCCCGACATAAAGATGACAATGTTGGAGTCGTCAATATTCTGCGCGTTCGCGATGACTGTCAGCTGGTCCTTCTCGCCGTAGGCTGACAGCAACGCATTCCCGTTCCAAAGAAGGCCGCGGTCATCGCGCATGGGATTGTCGTCGTCCTTGTCGCCAACCGTAGTGCCCAATTTCAACCCCACATTGCCGAACCATCCTTTCTCATATTCCTTCTTCAGGGCCACGTCCAGTACCTTCTCGCGGGAGCCGTCTTCAATGCCTGTCGCCCTTGTATCCTCCGACTCGCGGTCTATCACGCGAATCTTGTCCACGATAGCCGCAGGAAGGTTGTTGAGGGCCGTGGACTGGTCATTGAAGAAGAAGGTCCTTCCGCCTACCGTGAGTTTGTCAATCTCCTCGCCGTTGAATTTCACCTTGCCGTCTTCTGTTATCTCCATGCCCGGCATGCGCTGCAGCAGGTCTTTCAGCATGGCGTTGGCTCCCACGCGGAAGGAAGAGGCGTTGAACTCCACGGTGTCCTGCTTGATGACGATGGGATTGCCGACATCGGTAATCGTGGCTGCCTGCAGGAAGAGTTCGTCCTGCTGCAGACGGATTGTCCCGAGGTTTACCTCGCTCTCACGGAAGTAGCGTTCGGCCACGTAAGGCTTGTAGCCCATCATCTCTACATGGAAGACATAGCTGCCGTAAGGCACTTCGTCGAGCGTTGCCTCGCCCTTGGCGTCAGAAAGGGTGAAATTGGTTATGGTCGTATCCTTTGATGGGATGACATAGACAGATGCGAAGGGAATCGGCTCGCTGGTCAGTGAGTCCAGCACAGTTGTCTTGATTTCAGACATCCTGCCCTGGAAAAGACTCTCATTCAAAATAATCACCTGGGCCTGAGCCTTGGTGCACAGCAGCGAAAGCACTAATATCAAGAAAACGAATTTCTTCATCGGAACTGGATTTCAACAGAGCCGGATTCCCTGCAATTATTGTTCCTACTCTTTGATTTCTTTGTCTTTTTAGGATCGCCGGCATTGGGATTGACAACTCTTATCTTGACTGAATCTTCTTTTGAATAAGCAGTACCATCGGCAGCTCTGTCATCCTCGCAAATATAATCATTTTGATGCTTTCCCATTGTGTAAGAATTATTTATATTTGAACTATGAAACAGCAGTTCCATCCGTTCTCAAGGCGGCTTATGCGAAGCATCATCCTGGTGATGCTCGTCACAATGGCCATCACGTCATCCCTGATTTTCCTGCTTTCAGCAAACGGTACGGTCACTCTGCTCAAAGACCATTACTACGATATCCTCTCTATGGTCAGCGAAAGGGCGTCGGGAATGTTCCAGGTCGTAGAAACTTCATCTGCCAACAATGTCGATGAAATCGGCAAACACCTTTCGGACCCCGACCAGGTAACGGAGGCGATGGTCAACGAACTGCGGCTGAACCCTCACATCATCGGCTGTGGAATGGGTTTCATCCCCAACTATTATCCCAAGAAAGGATATTGGTTCGAGCCCTATGTCAAGAGGCTTGATGACGGCAGCATAGACGTGAAGCAGATCGGCTCCGAAAGCCACGACTATTTCAACCTGGAGTGGTTCCAGCAAGGTATAGCCAGTGAAAACGGCTATTGGACCGAGCCATATTTCGACGAGTCCGGAGCCGGCAATATGATTTGTTCTTACGCCTTGCCTGTCCTTGACACTGCAGGCCGGGCTGCCGGTACCTTCGGGGCCGATATGTCTCTCTCGTGGCTCACCGAACGCATCAGCGACATCACTTCCCGCTCTGGACAGTTAGGGTTTTCAAACGACTCCCTTGCGTTCAGTCTTCCTGCATACTGCTTCATACTCAGCCGCAAAGGCGATTACATCGTCCATCCGGACCCTTTACGCATATTGCAGGACAACTATTTCAATCACACCGGCGGCAAAGACAACGACAAATATGTATCAATCGGCCAGGAGATGATGGAAGGCCGCAGCAACGTCAAGATCGCTGAGGTTGACGGCATTAAGTCTTATGTTTTTTATGGCCCCCTGCAGGATACAGGATGGTCGATGGGCATAGTGGTGCCCTTCGAAAACATCTGGAAACCCGGAAAGATTCTGGGTCTGGTAATCCTTCTCTTGCTGGCTCTCGGCCTGCTGATTGCCAGCCTTCTTATCCGAAGATCCATCCGCCGCACCGCAAAACCTTTGAAGTATCTGGCCCTCTCGGCAGAGCAGGTTGCACAGGGGCATTTTGACACGCCTCTGCCCAAACTCCGCTACAACGACGAAATCCACCAGCTGCGCGATTCGTTCGAGCATATGCAGAAGTCTCTTGCCTCTTATGTCGATGAGTTGAAAGATGCCACAGCCCGACAGGCATCCATCGAGCAGGAACTCGACATCGCCCGCAACATCCAGATGGCGATGCTTCCCAAGGATGACTCCGTAGCTCACGAAAGGCTCGACATCTCCGGGCGGCTCACCCCTGCGAAGGCTGTGGGAGGCGACCTGTACGACTTCTTCATCAAGGAAGACAAACTTTTCTTCTGCATAGGAGACGTATCCGGCAAAGGGGTTCCCGCTTCGCTGGTAATGTCCATCATCGGGGCTATGTTCCGCACGCTGTCCAACAGCAAAGGCAGTCCGGCCGCCATAATGAGGGAACTCAACGACAGTATGTGCAGCCGCAACACTTCGATGATGTTCGTCACCCTCTTT
>JAGCZI010000158.1 GCA_017960085.1 Bacteroidales bacterium | reverse complement strand
GGCCGCACCCTCAACAAGCGCAAGCTTCGAAGCCAGACCGGCGGTCTGACTGCTGACGACAGCCTCAATGGCAGCCATCTTATCGCCCAGAGTATCTCCAAGTTCGTCAATGATATCTGCAATCATAGCCAGAGCTTCGGCACTGTCAGCGAAACCTGCCGAAACCGCTGCCTCGATGAGGCCGAGTTTAGTCTCAATGCTTGCCGTCTGGGCTTTCACAGCCTCTTCCACGGCAGCGAGCTTTTCCTCAGCACTTCCGGTGAAAGCCGCGATGGCCTGCTGCAGCAATTCCTGCTGCGCCTCGAAGTCAGCGAAACCGCTGCGAACTGCTTCTTCCACCAGAGCCATCTTCGTCTCCAGACTCACACTCTGAGCCTTCATCGCAGATTCGAGAGTAGCGAGTTTTTCTTCCATAGTCCCGTCAAGCGAAGCGACCAGCTCCTTGACCATCTCAAGAGCAGCATAGCTGTCGGCCATGCCGCCGGTCACAACGCTTTCAAGGAGCGCCAGCTTGTCGTAAAGCGATTTGTCCACGCCCCGGATTGCCGCAAGCATACCGCTGTATTCAGGCTCCAGATTGATGTCGATTTTCGCCGGCTCGCTGTTGCAGGCCTGGAAAGTCAGAAGAATGCCTGAGAGGAGAATCAATAGGGTATATTTGAGATATTTCATGGCAATAACAAATTAATATGAGACAGGACGGATGGGCAGGCCGAAAAACCGTGAATAAGAATCGTATCCGCTCCCACAATTTTTCATATAAAACGCTTTGCTGTCACCAGTAGAATGGGAGCTCCAGTAGCAGCTGGAGCTGCCCTTCCCGATCAGGCCATATTCTAAGACGGGGCCGTTCCATGCAGTTCCGTAATAACCCGCAGCAGGGAAAAACAGGGAAGGACCATCCTGACCATCGTAACCGGCTTTCTTGCTGGTAACTTTAAAGCCTGCACAACCGTATGTATCCTCATCATACCAAATCCACTCGAAATTGGTATTTTCGCCCAGCCTAGACCATTCGCCGCTCTGCGGTATCTGCCAGATTCCGCCCAAATCTCTGTAGGCTGCATCGTCCTCGGGTAGCAACAAAGACATATCGTCCGATGATATATATTTGGTACAACCAGTACTGTCAGGCTTGCTCCATTGATAATTATTCCAACTAAACGCCGTTTTCGGGCTGATCTCACCCCAGGCGTAGTAGTTGCCATAGGTGGCTTCCCCACCGGACCTATTTTCGCTGGTGGCACCCAGGTTGCGGCTGGCCCAGTAGACGCGATACCATTCATAGTTAGAACCCTGGACGTCGCATCCCAGGTCAATAGGCTTGTAGTCCGTGATGTGTGTCCAGGTCGTGAACGGGTTGAGATCCAGGTCACGGCCGCTGTTGCCGGGCCTGTAGAGGGAAGTCGTGACCGAACGAGAATAATAGTCACCCTTCCAACCTCCTGTGACCAGCGTGAAATGGTAGCTGGTATCAACGTTTCGGACATCGGCTGCGAGGATGCCGCCGAAGACGAAACCTTTCGTCGTGCCATAAATAAGATGACCCTTGAGCGGAGCGCCGTGAGCGATGGTAGTATGAACGATAGAACCGTCTGCGGCGATGGAAGCTATGCCTTGCGGGGTCAGGTTCGGCTCGCGGAGTTCACCAACCGTTATTGAGTAATTCGAGGCAACTTCTGAAAAGAACTGGACATAGCCGTCGGGAACCTTCAGGTCCAAGGTGCCGGTAATGGTCTTGTCCTCCACGGTATAAGGGAGAGTGGCGGTCAAGTACCAGGGGGTTTCGGTGTCGCTGAAGACGAAGCTCGTGCCGTTTGATGAAACACTGCAGTCACTGCCGAAAGGCAGGTAGACAGCCGTCATAGTGCCTTTGACCCCGTTGCCGAGGCCCAGACTTCCTACTGAATCTTTCGCTCCTTTCTTTTCTTTGTACTCCCAGGCGGTGCCGTTATAGCCCATCTTGAGGTATTTGGGAGCAGCTGCGCTGGAGAAGAACACGAAAATCGAGTCTCCTGCAGCCCAGGCAGTCTTGAAACCGAAAGACGGAGATGATACAGTCAGCGTGAAGGTCATCGGTTTCATATCTTCGATAATACTCTCGATGGTTTTCTGGATGGCCGCGAGAGTCTCGGCGTCAGTCTGCGTCTGGGTGTTGATGGCAGTCACGACGTCGGTCAATGCAACTGCAAGTTCAGTGGTGGTGAGTTTGGTCGCAATGTCAGAAAGCTGGCTGACCGCATCGGTTTTGAGTTGCTGTATGTCACCGCCAACACCACCTATGGAAGTATTGATGGCTGTCTGCAGCAAACCGACGGCATCCGTGCAGGACAAAAAACCGCCCTCCAGCGCCGAAACGATAGAAGCGAATTTAGTTACAAGACCTGAAGATTGGCTGCTGATGGCAGTAGTGAGTGTGTTTAGCTTGTCGGCAACACTGCCGTCGAGATTTTCCACAGCCTGTTTGACCAAGTCAAGCGCCTGGTCGACAGTAGCAGTATTGGTTTTTATCGCTCCCTCGATAGCGGCCAGTTTTGTCTCCAGGTCGGTCGTATTGCTTTTCATTGCATTCTGGATTGCGGCCAGTTTCTGCTCGGCAGTCCCGCTTAGAGAGCGGATGGCCGTCTCGATCAGAGTCTGTCCGGTCGAATCGGAGGCAAAACCTTCTTTTACCGCCGCCTCGATCAGAGCCATTTTTTCTGAAAGCTCCGGAGCCTGGCTTGCGACTGCGGCTTCGACAGCCGCCATCTTCTCTTCCAGTGTGCCGTCCATCGCAGAGAAGGCCTCGGCAATCAGTGCCTGAGCCTTGGCATGGTCGGCAAAGCCGCTTTGGACAGCTGCTTCAATAAGGCCGAGTTTGGTCTCCAGCTGCGTATTCTGAGATTTCATGACATCTTCTATGGCAGCCAGCTTTTCGTCTAACGTCCCGATAAGCGACGCCAAGGCTTCCTGCATCAGCTTCTGCCGGGCTTCACTGTCGGCAAAACCTTCGTTCACCGCAGCTTCGGCCAGAGCCAGCTTGGTTTCAAGGCTCGTAGTACGAGCTTTTATCACAGCCTCGATGGCTGTCAGTTTTTCCTCCATCGAACCATCCATGGATTCAATCGCATCCTGGATGAGTTCCAGTAGAGACTGATTGTCGTACAGGCCGTTACGCATCGCAGCATCAATCAGTGCCATTTTGCCGGTCAGAGACTTTCTGGAGTCGCGGAGGGCTTCGAGGACCTCGGAGTAGTTCGTGTCAAATTTGATGTTCAGCTCCGGATTGGCACCGTCACACGCCGTAAAGAACAGCGGAACCAGCAGAGCCAGCAGCGGGAGCAGATATATTTTGCGTGTTTTCATATACTCCGTTTTTTATTTGACGGTAAAATTGACCCGGATGCGCACCTTCCGTTGCTTTGGCCGGAACGACGGATTGTTGTCGCTGGGCTGGACGGTCTGAGTGATCACGGCATCCACGGTAAAATGCGATCCGGACGGATACTTCTCCAGTTCCATTTCGAGATCCCACGAATCGCTCTTGAATGCTGCTGAACGCCAGACGCCGCCTGCAGAAGCAAAATCAAAATGCACGCTGCAAAATGTGCTGCCCGGATAATCGTTCAGATTCAGGCCGAGTTCCGTGGCTTTTGATACCAGATTCACCTGCAAGGCGCCATTACCCGAGAAGGCTGTGTTGGCCAGGACGGTGTCAATGTATGAAGTATACCAGGTCAGGCCAGTCAAGGCGTGGTTTTTTTTGTCGGTATTACCTCCAAATCTGTCGGTAAGCTCCAGATAACCCAGAATCTCCTGATGATTGACCGTGGTTGAATCGAAGAGCGGCAGCCAGGCCGAGTCTGTGGTATCGGGAACTATGCCCACGAAATGCCTATCTTTGTCGAAGATGGTTTTCACCTTAATGTGGCTGTCAAGATTGAGCACCACCGATGTCAGGAATTCTGCGCTGTAAGTCCGGGTCTGTTGCCCGTCGGTAAACTCAACGCTGTTCAGAGGCTGGTAAATGATGCCTGGTTCCTTGTCAATCAGGAAGGATGCGGTCTTTTCGCACCCTGAGAAAGACAATCCGTCTATGGGGTTGGGCATTATCGCAACGTGGATAGGCTGCGTGCTGACTGTCTTGACATTGTGATCCTTGTCTAAATAGCTATAATCAATGGTCAGGGTGGCTTCATCCCAATACTTGTACATTTCATCAGCCAAGGTTTGTAACTTGACGATATATTGGCCTTCTGCTTGAGGATCTTTTTCCAGCCCAGATAATTTGTAATGTTTCTTCACTGCTTTGCTGCGGTCTGTCCCCGACAGGAAGAACTGGTTGTCTTCAACCTGTACAACAGACAAAGTATTTATAATAAGGGGCACGTTTGATGGATTGACGCGAATCGGAATCTCAATTGTATTACCGCAAGTGACCGCGATAGTCTCCAACGGATTTCCCATATATACCAGCCCCTCCGGATACTGTTTGTTGCCAGCCTTTTCCATCAGATCGGAGATGGCTTGTTGAATGGCAGCAAGAAGCACATTTGCAGATTGGTTTTGGCTGTCGAGTGCGCCCAGAATGCCCTGGAATGCCTTGGCCAATTCTGTCGGAGTCACTTCCTGAGAAATAGTTGTCAATTGATTTAAGACATCAGTCTTGAGCGCAGTCATATCTTGATCGAGAGTGCCAAGGCTTGTGTTGAGCGCCGTTTGCATAGCTTGGACGGCCTGAGAGTTGGACAGAAATCCACTCTCAACCGCAGAAGAGATGAGTCCGACTTTCGTATCCAGAGTGGTACTGTCGTCAGAGACAGCGTCCAGAATAGCGTCAAGTTTCTGTTGCATCGTCCCTCCCATAGAGGACAACGCCTGTTGGATCAGCAGCAGTTTGCTATCAGCAGAAGTCGTTCCTGCATCGGCGGCAGCTTCCACAAGTGCCAGCTTAGCCTCCAGACTCGAGGTCTGGCTTTTGACGGCAGCTTCGATGGCTGAGAGCCTTTCGGACAAGGTGCCGCCGAGCGAACTGACCGCCTTTCGTACAAGGTCCTGGACGGTCTTTTGCCCGGCAAATCCACCTGCTACCGCAGCGTCGATCAGTGCCAGTTTGGCGGACAGATCCGTAGACTGGTTCTCAATGGCTGCTTCGACTTTGGCGGCTCTTTCTTCCAGGGTAGAGCCGGCAGTTTCGATTGCCTCCAACATAAGAGCCTCAGCTGCAGCACTGTCGGCGAACCCGCCGGCTACGACAGCCTCGATAAGCCCGATCTTGGTTTCAAGACTTGCCTGCTGCGATTTTACGGCAGCCTCGATGGCCTCAAGTTTCTCCTCCATCGTCCCTTCCAGAGCCTTGATGGCTTGCTGCAGCAACTCCTGCTGGGCATCGCTGTCTGCAAAGCCACTGTTCACGGCCTCTTCAATCAGGGCCAGCTTTGTCTCAAGACTTGTCGTTTGCTGCTTCATAGCAGCGGTGATGGCCTCCAGTTTCTGTTCCATCGATCCTTCCATCGAGGCGATGAGTTCCTGGATGAGCGCCATCGCTTCCTGGTTGTCGGTCAGGCCGTCCTCCAGTGAATTCTCAATCATAGTCAGATAGTCGGATAACGACTTGTCGCTATCGCGGATGGCTGCGAGAAGCCCGCTGTAGTCCAGCTCCAGCGGAATCTCAATCTTCTTCTGCTCGACGCCGCAGGAGGATATGAGCAGGGGTGCCAGCGGCATAAGCAGCAGGAATATTGTCAGTATGCGATTAATTCGTATCATCTTCATTGACCATTAACGAAACTTGGTATTTGTAGAGAGTCTGTGTCGGCCGGAAAGAAGGGTCGACGTCGCTTGGCTGCACTCGAAGGCGGAAAGTACCTAACGTTTGATATTTGTCGCCCTTGGCGGGCTTGATGCCGTCCGCTACCTCCAGGTCGGCAGTGGGGGAATCGGGCGACAGTCGCAGATGAATGAGTTTGTATCCATCTCCGCGACCTCTCGTCACGCTCTCAATCTGAAGGCCAGCAGCTTTGATGGCGGAGTAGCCCAGCCCCCACGCCTTAAGCTTGTCCCAAATCTGCGGATAATGACGGACATACGTCTTGCCGTTAAAATCGAAATGGCTGGGTCTCAGGGTGTCCTGCCCGGAGTCTGAAATCTCGTAGACCAAGGGCCAGGTCACATACCAATTCATAGAGAGGCTGATGTAGTCTATGGCACCCTGGTTGTCGGTCAGGACCAGCTTGCCGGACACATTCTGATGCTCGGCATCGTCCGCGAATTTGCTTTTGAAGTCTCTCCAAGTCAGGTTGCCCGTCGTATCGGGATAGAAGCGTAAGAAATGCTTGTTTTTGTCAAAGATGGTAAAAACAGAAGCTGCAGTGGCCGGGTCTGTCGGTTCGAAGGTGACAGAATTAAGTTGGGCCGCCGTATAGGTCCTGGTCTCATCTCCTTTTTCTGTCTTGAAATCAGTACTTCCCAAACCATAGAAAATATTACCCATAGTATCCAGGATTGTTTTGTTGCCTAGAACGAGGAAGGTATCGCGCATCTGGAACGAGGCGTTGGGGTAGTAAGAACCCTTGAGTGAATTGGCGGGGCGCGGCAGCAGAGTGGCCTGGAAAGGTTTAGTCGTATACTGTTTCGGATGGCCCGGCAACCCGAGTTTATAGACGAAGGCCAGGGTTGCTTCCTCCCATATCAGGCCGGAAGAATGTGCAGAGACCGTTGCGACATACTGACCTTTCGTATTCGGATCTGCTTCAAGCGAAGTGACGACGAAAGGTTCAGGCTCTTCGCCGGATGTGGTGCCAACTCTATAGAATACCTTACTTGAAACGCTTTCAATCAGCAGGCTGTCTTTGACGAGCGTCACATCTTCGGGATCGACTTTCAAAACTAGGTTGAAAGTCTGTTCGGTGGTAACAGTGATTTCCGGAGTGGAGCCCACGTAACTCAGACTGAAATCGGGGCTCAACGATGCCATCAGACTGGAAATGGCTTGCTGGATGGCCGCAAGCTGTTGGTCAGCAGTCTGGGACTTGCTGTCGATGGCGTTCACTATGTTTGTCAGTGCGCCGGCAAGTTCCGTTGCAGTCAATTGGTCAGAGGTGGTGGAAAGCTGGTTGAGGATGTCGCTTTTGACAGTGGCAAGATTTTGGTCAAGGCCGCTCAGGCTCGATCCGAGAGCAGTCCCGATACCGTCCAGGGCATCCTTCGCGTCGATGAAGCCTTGCTCCAGGGCAGCTGATATGGCGCCGAGTTTCCCCTCCAGGCTCGTCGTCTGGCC
>JAGCZI010000157.1 GCA_017960085.1 Bacteroidales bacterium | reverse complement strand
GTAGTGGGCACGTCGCTGAACGTCTACCCCGCCGCCGGGCTCATCCAGTACATCACTCCCGGCACCCCCATCTACCTGGTCGATCCGACGGCTATGAATCTCCATTATGCCCATTACACTCAAATCCAGGACGTAGCCACCAAAGGCGTAGCCAAATTCGCCGAAATGGTAGCTCCGCTTGCAAGCAAATCCAACAGATGAAAAACATAACCTGCTTCATTCTCAATGGCGCTGACGCCGCCGCGACGAGAGAAAACCTTCTGCAATGCCCCCTCGTGGGCGAAGTAATCCTTACCGAAAGCCTCAAATCTTCCACTGACATACGCCGGGTTGCCGAAGAGACGACTACCGAATTCACCCTCCTTTACACCAAGACCTTCCGTCTCGACTGGGTCCACTGGTCCCTCGAGAGGATGGTACAGATCGCAAAGGACACCGGCGCCGCTATGCTGTACAGCGACCACTTCATCAAGATCGACGGAGCCGTGCGCAACGCCCCCGTCATCGACTGCCAGAGCGGTTCGCTGCGCGACGACTTCGACTTCGGCAGCGTGCTGCTCTTCCGCACTGATGCCCTGCAGGCTGCTGCTGCCACTATGACCGAGAACTACCGTTTCGCAGGCCTGTACGACCTGCGTCTCAAGGTCTCACGCCTTGGCAAGCTGGAGCATATCAACGAATACCTCTACTATGAAGTGGAGACAGATTCGCGCAAAAGCGGGGAAAAGCAGTTCGACTATGTCGACCCTAAGAACCGCGATGTCCAGATAGAGATGGAGAAGGCCTGCACAGAGCACCTGAAAGCCGTCGGAGGCTATCTTGAGCCCAAGTTCAAGGACATAGACATTGACGAAGGCGACTTCGAGTACGAAGCGTCAGTCATAATCCCCTGCCGCAACAGGGTCCGCACTATAGAAGACGCCATCAAGTCCGCCCTCGGCCAGAAGACCGATTTCAAATACAACGTGTTCGTGGTCGACGACAACTCCACCGACGGCACCGTCGACATAATCCGCAAATACGCCGCTGCCGACAGCAGGCTCAGATATATAGCCCAGGACCCTACCTGGCACGCCATCGGCGGCAACTGGAATGCAGCCCTCCACCATCCTGACTGCGGCCGCTTCGCGCTTCAGCTCGACAGCGACGACCTCTACAGCGACGAGACTACCGTCCAGAGGTTCGTCGACGCTTTCCGCAAGTTCCGCTGCGCGATGGTCATCGGCACTTACCGTATGACCGACTTCGACGGCAACCCCCTGCCTCCGGGAATCATCGACCACCGCGAGTGGACTGACGACAACGGCCGCAACAACGCCCTGCGCATCAACGGTCTGGGTGCTCCGCGCGGATTCTGGACTCCGCTGGTGCGGAAGCTCAACTTCCCCACCACCAAATACGGTGAAGACTATGCAGTCGCACTTCGTATATGCAGGGAATACCGCATCGGCCGCATCTACGAAGTAATGTACTGCTGCAGGCGCTGGGAAGGCAACAGCGACGCCGACCTCGACATCGAAAAAGTCAATCTCAACAATACCTACAAAGACCGCATACGCACATGGGAACTTGCCGCGAGGATAGCAGCGAACAAAAGATAGCAAGGCCGCAGAGGCACATTTCGGTGGGCATCCTCACCGCTGAAAAAGTAGAATTCATCCTGAACGGAAGCTACAGCTGCGAAGGCAGCACGGCTGAAGGCAGCCTGACCGCAATCCTTGCCGACGGCAAGGTTGAGTGCGGCGGCCACACCGCCAAAAGGCTTGTATTCGAAGCTTGCAACGAAGATTGTTTCTTCACGCTCAAGGACGTGACCATCGGAGTCAATTTCCACTGGGAGCGCAGGGAAAACCAAAGCTTCAAGGGGAACCTCGTCCTGCTGGCCGAAAACGACGGTATAATAGTCATAAACGATGTCGGCATCGAAGACTACCTGACTTGCGTGATATCGTCCGAGATGAGCGCTGAAGCCCCTCTGGAATTCCTCAAGGCCCACGCGGTCATCTCCCGTTCCTGGCTGCTGGCCCAGATCGACGGTAAAGCAAAGACCACAGGCCAGGGCAAGATCGACACCCCGAAGGAACTTGTCACTTGGCAGGACCACGAAGACCACGAATTCTTCGACGTGTGCGCCGACGACCACTGCCAGCGCTACCAGGGCATCACCAAAGTCATCACCGCGAAGGCGCGGGAAGCCATCGAAGCCACCTGGGGCGAAGTGCTGGCCTACGAAGGAGAAATCTGCGACGCCCGCTTCAGCAAATGCTGCGGCGGACGGACCGAGGTTTTCTCCACCTGCTGGGAGGATGTCGAAGTCCCCTATCTGAAATCTTTCAAGGACAAATTCTGCCATACGGAAGACGCCGCCCTGCTCGCCCGCATTCTCCCGAATTTCGACCAGGAAACCAAGGATTTCTACGAGTGGAAGGTTGAATACACCTACGCCGAACTGTCCCAGATAGTGCGCGAACGCACCGGCCTCTACTTCGGCAAGATAGTGGACCTAAGGCCCATAGAGAGAGGCCCTTCGGGCAGGATCAAGAAGCTCAAGATTGTCGGCAGCCGCAAGTCGCGCATCATCGGCAAGGAGCTGGAAATCCGCCGTACGCTCTCCCGCAGCCATCTTTACAGCTCAGCGTTCGAAGTCGAGAAGACTCCCGAGGGCTTCGTGCTCCACGGCAAGGGCTGGGGCCACGGCGTCGGCCTGTGCCAGATCGGCGCGGCAGTTATGGGGCATCTGGGGTATCTATATAAAGATATCCTCCTCTACTACTACCGCGGAGCGGATATCGTAAAGGAGGACAGTCTCTGAATCCAGGATTTCCGGACTTCCGTTATTTCTTCTCCTGCTTCTTCTCAATCTCTTCCTTGATGGCAGCCTGAGCTGCTGCAAGGCGGGCGATAGGCACCCTGAAAGGAGAGCAAGATACGTAGTTCATACCGATCTTGTGGCAGAACTCTACAGAAGCTGCGTCACCACCGTGCTCGCCGCAGATACCGACTTTCAGGTTCTTGCGGGTTGAGCGGCCACCTTCGATACCCATCTGGATGAGACGGCCGACAGACTCCTGGTCGATGCTCTGGAACGGGTCGAACGACATAATCTTGTTGTTGAGATAATCGTTCATAAACGAGCCGATGTCGTCACGGCTGAAGCCGTAGGTCATCTGGGTAAGGTCGTTGGTACCGAATGAGAAGAACTGTGCGGTGCGGGCCATACGGTCGGCGAGCAGAGCTGCACGCGGAATCTCGATCATAGTTCCGAACATATACGGGATATCCATATCGAATTTTTCCTCAACTTCCTTGTGTACCCTTTCGCAGATGCGTTTCTCGAAGTTCAGCTCGTTTACTGAAATGGTAACGGGGATCATAATCTCGGGATGAGGATCGAAGCCTTCGAGGATAAGCTCTGCGGCAGCTTCGAAGATAGCCCTGAACTGCATTTCGCTGAGGGTCGGGAAGGTGATGCCCAGACGTACTCCGCGGTGTCCCATCATAGGGTTGATCTCGTGGAGAGCCTTGCCGCGTTTCTTGATTTCAGCTACGCTTACTCCGAGCTCCTTGGCCAGCTCTTCCTGTTTGTTGCGGGTCTGAGGAACGAACTCGTGCAACGGCGGATCGAGGAGACGGAAGGTCACTGACTTGGCGCTCATCACGCGCATAGTGTTCTTGGCGGCTGCCTTCACGTAAGGCTCAAGCTCGTTTACTGCAGCGTTACGTTCAGCTTCGGTAGCGGTGAAGATGACCTTGCGGAGTTTTGCAAGAGGTTCCTCTGAGTTCTTTCCGTAGAACATATGCTCGATGCGGAACAGACCGATACCCTCTGCGCCGAAGTCGATGGCCTTCTGGGCATCCTCAGGGTTGTCGGCGTTGGTACGTACGCTGAGGCGACGGTACTTGTCGACAATCTGCATAAACTTCATATAACGTACGTTCTCGGTAGCGTCGATCGTGCTGACTGCAGAGTCGTATACGAGACCTTTGGTTCCGTTGAGTGAGAATATGTCTCCCTCGTGATATTGCTTGCCGGCGATGTTCAGGATCTTTTCGCCTTTGGCGCCTGAAGTGAAAGTGATAGCCTCGCAGCCTACGATGCAGCATTTGC